>NZ_JAGDWY010000017.1:0-10712 GCF_023256235.1 Desulfurella sp. | reverse complement strand
TTATAGTTTGAGAACTATTGTGTTCAATGCTCCTTATATTTGGAGAAAATTTAGTTTTTTCAGTAGAATTTGTAGAAACAGTTGCAGTTTTTGGCATAAAAAAATAATCATAAAAAACAATAATTAAAACTGTTAGTAAAACAGCAATTAAAATTCTTTTTTCGTTTTCTTGCATAATCTATTCCTCTTAAATAATGGTTTTGGCGGGTCAAACCCCCCTTGGCTCCATGGTCCACATCTTAAGATACGCCAGATAGCTAATAAAAAACCTTCAAAAAAACCAAATTTTTTTACAGCTTCTATGGCATAATTCGAACATGTTGGATAAAACCGGCAACTATTAGGAAATATGGGAGAGATAAATAATTGATAAAATCTGACTGTCTTGATAAATATCAAACTAAGAATTTTGTTTATTTTCATACGCATAGAACTTTTCAAGCAAATTTTGAAAAGTTTTGATTAACAAACTAAATTTAGCAGTTAACAAAGGTTTTCTGGCAACCATAATAATACTTGTACCAGGTTTGATATAATTTTTTGATAGCCTAATTACTTCACGCATTCTGCGTTTTGCCCTGTTCCTTAAAACAGAATTACCAATTTTTTTGCTTGCAACTACTGCAATCTTTTTAACATTTGTGCCATTGTATGCTAAAAAAATGACAAAAAAATTGGTTACATACCTATACGCATTTTTGTATAGGTATGTAAACTCTTGTGATTTATTGATACGCTCAAAATCAAATTTTAAATTGCCAATCTCTTTCTACCCTTAGCTCTTCGTCTTGAAAGAACTTTTCTACCATTTGCAGTTTTCATTCTAGCTCTAAAACCATGAGTTCTTTTTCTTGGTATATTATGTGGTTGAAATGTCCTTTTCATGAAACCTCCTTTAAACCCTGCATCATTATAAACAATAAAAATCGAAAAATCAAATATTAGTTTTTGACAAAATTGTCCTTATGTGTTAAATAAAAAATTATGTTAAAATTTTGTCAAAACAAATTTTTTTTTGAGAAAAAAATAAAAATAAGGAGTTTATATATGTCAAAAACTATGTCAATTTTAATCAAAATATGTCAAAAACTTTTATGGTAAGCTGGCTAAATTTACTTGATTCTATAGGCACAATGGCATTTGCAGCATCTGGTGCGCTTGCTGGTGTCAAAAAGCAAATGGACTTATTTGGTGTAATTGTACTTGGTCTTGTAACAGCAATTGGCGGTGGTATAGTCAGAGATGTGATTTTAAATAGCCTGCCACCATACGTATTTGTGCATAATCTAGATATAATAATAGCTATTTTAACATCCATAATTGTATTCATTGCTCCAAAAAGTATTGAAAAAAGACGAATATTTTTTTATTTTGATGCGCTAGGCCTTGGTGTATTTAGTGCAATTGGTGTATCTAAAGCGATAGACTATCATATGAGTTTTATTGGTTCTATAATATTAGGTACAATTACAGCAGTATTTGGTGGCATGATTAGGGATGTATTGCAAGCAGAAATTCCTTTGGTATTAAGAAAAGAAATATATGCTTCAGCATGCATTATTGGTACATCACTTTTTTATGTTTTACATCTGTTAAAACTCAATGCATCCATTAATTTATTTTTATGTACAATTGTAATATTTACGCTTAGAATAATTGCTTTTTCAAAAAATTGGCAATTACCACGAAAGATATTGTAGTTTACAATATTTTTTGTATATTTTTCAAAAGTAATTCTTGAGAACCAATGCTTGTATTATCTAGATGGGGTTTTTTGTATGTATATTTAACTAATTCCCAGGCGGTTTTGTCATTTAGATTTATATTAAGTATAGATTTTAAAAATTTTTTGGCTTTTAAATTGTGGATTTCGTATAAAATTTCAATACGTTTATCAAAATTTCTTACCATCCAATCAGCTGTGGATATAAACATTCTTTCGTTGCCAGTATCATAAAAGTACAAAATACGAGCATGCTCTAAAAACCTGCCAATTATGCTTTTAACAGTTATATTTTCACTCATATTTTTTACTTTTGGTACAAGAGAGCACAAACCTCTAATAATCAGATCTATTTTAACATTGGCCAATGATGCTTCATATAATTTATCCGATATTTGTTTGTCGTATAAAGAATTTAATTTTGCTATAATATGGCCTTTTTTGCCTTTTTTGACGTTTTTTATTTCATTGTCAATTAAATTTATTATTGATTCTCTTAAGTTTTTTGGTGATATTTTAATGCGTTGCCACTCAAATATATCAGAATATCCCATCATATAGTTAAATAAATTAATAATTTCCTGACCTGTTAACTCATCTTTTGTTAAATAATCTATGTCTGTGTATACAAGGGCAGTTTTTTCATTATAGTTACCAGTAGAAATGTGAGTATAACGAACAAGTTTGTTTGCTTCTTTTCTCACAACAAGCATGCATTTAGCATGTATTTTTAAGTCTAAAAAGCCGTATGTAACAATACATCCAGCGTTTTCAAGTCTTTTTGCCCATTCAACATTTTTTTCTTCGTCAAAGCGCGCTTTAAGTTCAATTACAACACTTACATGTTTGCCGTTTTTTGCAGCTTTTTCTAAAAGTTCAATAATCTTTGAATCGTCATTTGTACGGTAAAGTGTTATTTTTAAAGAAAGAACGTTTTTATCCAATACTGCTTCTTCTAAAAACTTTATAATGAGTTTAAAGTCATGATAAGGTCTGATGAAAAAAATATCATTGGATTTTAATACTTCAAAGAAACTTTTTTTTTCAATTTTTTGAAGCCACAAAGGAACAGCTGGCTTAAAGCTTTCGTAATAAAGCGATTTTTTTGTTTCTCGCATATTAAAAATAAAACTAAAATCAATAAGACCGTTTGTAATATAAATGTCGTTTTGTTCTATATCGAAATATTCGATCATTTTATCAATAAAATACCTGTCAACTTCTCTGTCAATTTCCAAGCGCACAACATTGCTTTTTTTTCTCATATCAAGATAATGTTCGATAGCTTCAAGTAAGTCTTCAGATAGTTCCTGGTGAATGGGCAAGTCGGCATTTCGTGTAATTCTAAATAAAAAATATCGCTTAATATTATAATTTGTGTATACTTTGTTTAAAAATTTTTCTACGATATAGTTTGTAGTGTAGTATACTGATTGTTTTTTGTATTTGATTTTAAATGATTTTGGAAGAACTCCAGGTATAATTAAAATTGAATAAAACAATTTAGAATCTTTTTCAAGTTCAACAAAAAAAACGGATGTCAAATTTTGTATAAAAGGTATTTTATTGATATTGTTTAGTGCCACTGGTGTCAAAACAGGAAGTATTTCTAGATAAAAAATTTCTTCAATGTAAGATAGGTATTCTTTGGCATTTATCAGTATTTTTTTAGATTTTAACAGTGGTTTAAGGTGGTTTTCAAATATTTCGTTTCTAACCTTAATTTGAGAAGATACCTTAATTGCGATTTCTTGAAGCTGCTGTCTGGGTGTTCTCATTGAAATATCAGCTACATCGTAGCCTGCATCTACCTGATCTTTTAAGCCAGCAACCCTAACCATGAAAAACTCATCTAAATTTGATGCATGTATTGCAACAAACTTCAATTTTTCAAGTAAAGGAACATTAGGATTTATTGCTTGTTCAAGTACTCTATAGTTAAAATCTAACCAACTAAGTTCCCTATTGTTGTAAATAAAATTACTCATGCTTTAGTTTTATGTATAATTTTGGTTCTATGCCAAATGTTTCTAAAAAATCAGCAGATTTATTTTTAAAGGTGAGTTCTTCTAAAAATGGTATTTTTAAGGCTATAGCAGTAATTTTAACTTGATTTTCACTGACTTCTATATCAATATCTTCAATAATTTGCATATGGCTTGCATCAAGAGCATCAGCTATTTTTAAA
Source organism: Desulfurella sp. (assembly GCF_023256235.1). Taxonomy (NCBI): domain Bacteria; kingdom Pseudomonadati; phylum Campylobacterota; class Desulfurellia; order Desulfurellales; family Desulfurellaceae; genus Desulfurella; species Desulfurella sp. Next base: position 6,801 of record NZ_JAGDWY010000017.1, on the reverse strand, counting down.
AGCGCAATAATTTTTTTTAATACCAAAATTTTTTCTATTGGCGCACTTAACAATTCATCTTCGGATTCAATTTTTGCTTTATTTCTGTGAAAAAGCACACTTGCTGCAACATAATCTATAATTTCTTTGTCAATACCTGGAATATTAATAGACTTTGCAATGTAATATGAGTGCTGATGGTGATTGTTTACACCAATGTAATAGCCAACATCGTGAAGTATGCATGCGCAATCTAAAATCATCTTTTCTTTTTGTGACATTGAGTGAATGTTTTTTAGTTGACTATAAAGCCTATTTGCAAAATGCAATACTTTTTTAGCGTGTTTTAAGTCATTGCTGTATTTTTGTGAGTATGCAATAACTTGATTAAGAATTTTTTTATTTACCGATTTTTCTTTAAAACTTTTTGAATAATAATTCATCAGTTGATTTGGAAATGTAGCATTTGAAAATAAAAAACCATCTAAGTTTAACATTTTTAATAAAGAAGAAAAACTACAAACAATAGGCACTATTATATTTGCATCGTTTAAAGATATACTATACATCTGAGAAATTGCTTGAGATTCGCTGGATTTAATAGACTTATATAGTGTATTTAGGGCTTTGTAAGTTATTTTATTACTTTTTGGTTTTAATACTTTTACTAAAAGATTAATAGAGCTTCCGCAACCGACCATATGTTTTATCTTATTTAATTCATTGCAATTTTGCTTTAGTGTGCTAATGATTTTTCCCATTTGCTCTTCATAGGCTTTAAATCTTATACTTGAATTTATGTCTTTAAAAAGTAAATACTGCCTGAGTGAACCAGAATTAAATACAGAATTAAATAAATCGACATCGCCAGCTTTAATGCTTATAGATAGGCTGCCACTTGATAAATAAGCTAAAAGTAAACCTTCTTGAGAAAGCTTGTCAAAATTTTTTATGTCATGCATTATACCGAGGTATTTTATATACATCTCATGTGTTTCTTCTATTATTTCAATATCAAGCTGCGTTTTTGCATTAATGTAATTTATAAAAAAATATTTATTTTGAGCATCCCTAACAGCACTTGTGCAGATAGCTTTGTAGTTGCCCCAGATTTTGTACTCGTCTAATTTTTGCGCATATTTTGATAATATTTGAGCCGTAACTTTTACTTTTTCTAAACTAATATAACCTTTTTCAAACGTATCAAGACCAAGTGCAATAGGCGTAACAATACTTTCTAGAACTCTTTCCTTTGAGTTTTTAAACTCGCTAATTTGCATGCGAATGGCGCTTGAACCAATATTTATTATGCCAAATATACCGTTTTTCATATAATTGAAACCTTTTTGCCAGTAACTTTTTCTAAAAGATTCTTTTTTGCATTTGCCGCTTTCATTTCTAAAAAAGTATCTTCGCTTGATATAGCTACAATTTTTATATTATCCTTTTCAATACTAACCTTGATGTCTTTTACAAAGCTTCTGTGACTTCTATCAAGACCATCTGCTATTCTTAAAATTGCAGCAAGTTTTTTTATTTTGTCCTTCTTTTTTTTTGAAAATGATTGGTAAAATTTATGCGATTTGTTTGGTAGACTGCCTCTGTGAAAGTAAGCAATTGTTGCTATCATGTTTTTTTGATTAATACTAAAGCCTGTTAGATCTGAATTTGTAATGAGATAATACGAATGCATATGGTGTTTTGAAAATGATATATATGTGCCAATATCGTGCAAAATGCAAGCGGCTTCGAGTAAAGCAAAATCTTTATCTTGAAGATTAAGCGTTTGTTTTAGCTGTTCAAAAAGCTTTTTGGCGAGGTCATTTACGCAAAGAGCATGTGGTTCTTCAAAGTTAAATTTATTGCCAAGCTCTATTAATCTAGAAAACTTTAAGTCGCTATCTAAAGTTTGAAATGGAAATGATAGACCAATTTTATTTAATGTGTCAATTAAAAGACCTGTTCTTAAGCCACCCATAAAAGTGTAGAAGCCTTCAACGTTATAAAAATTCATTATGCTTTCTATTACCATACAAGCAGGTAAAATTATATCTGCGCGTTTTTCTTCTACACCTTTTATTTTTTTAATATCGTCAATTTTCATTCTACGCAATGTATTAATGAGACTTTTGACATATGATCTTGGCACATACTTTGCATATGATGTAGCTTTTTTGTTTTGTGATATTTGCATATCAATATGATTTTTGCTTCTTTTTCTGTTCCGCCACTTTCACAAGTCGATAACCTCGATAACCTCGCTAACTTTTCAGCCATTAGAGCCAATTTATCTATAACCTCTTTTGATAACCCTTCGTTAACCTCGTTAACTAACCTACTCCTGTCATTGAGTATCGTGTCAATTATTTGGTTAGCGTTGTTAATAAGGTTAATCAGGTTATCGATGTTAGTTGGGTTAGTAACATTTGTAACATCCAGTTTATACCTTTCCTTTGTCTCTTTTATGAGCTGCGCTGATGTGTCAAAAATCGTAACATTTTTGTTGCCATGCCTGAAGTTCTTGCCTAAACCCATTTTTTCAATTCTTTCCCTTATCCTGCGGCTATATCTTGAAAGATTGAATTTATTGGATTCTGTGTCTATACCTTCTTCCTGAGCTACCAAATTGGATACATGCTTTAATTCAAGCGTATTTGTATTTTCATAGGAGAAAATTTCCTCAACCTTGGAAATAATAACAGCATCCAGTGTATCGATGGATGCTTCTTCTTCTATTTCTCGCTGATATTTCAGGAATTGCCATACTTCTTCTAATAATTCTCCATTATCATTTCCATAGCCTGATAGCCATTGAGCCATAGTTAGAATTGGTTCAGCCTTCTCCAAATCTCTACCTATGAGTTCAAGTTCTTCTTGTTTGTCTGTTCTCTCCTGGAACGTGTGCTTGTTGGACACTCTGTGATTCTTTATTATGTCATGGACTTCCTGCCAATGAGTGAGCATAGAAATATAGAATCTATCCCTTATCTGCTGCCATACAGGATCAGAATCTCTGACTACAGCGTTTGCTATTTCCTCCCTATTTGTTTTGAGTATCAGAAACTTGTAGGATCTGTCTCGTAGAGTATCGGAAATGTTCCTAATTCCTCCTATAACCTTAGTTGAATATGTCGGGTAAGTGACCCTTTGTGTTTTACTTCCATTTCTCTCTATACGGGATGTCTTACCATTTTTCTTATAACCAGAATTTAGAATCTGTTCTCTAGCAATTTTATCCTCATCTCTTCCACTGTTGACATTCCCCTGATTTTCGTTCTCGTCTATAACCATCATACCTTTGGTATCCTTTATGATTCTGAACAGATTGGGTGCTGTTAGCGCTACTGCCATGAAGGCATTGAATCCCAATTGCTCGTGTATTGAGCAGTCTTTTGTTTTTCCTGCTCCTTTATCTCCCGTATTCCAGTAATAGGGGACAGATTCGAAAAGCTCTGTAAAATAAGACAAGAAGTCATAAATTGCACTAACTGAGTATGCACCTGGAATTCCCCCGAAATCCATGTATTTAGTATATTGTTCTTTAGCCATTTGAAAAGCAATCCATGGATTTTCGTCAATATCTTCGGTCAGAAATCTATGAATTGCATTTATGGAAAATCTGTTATCAGGTGCCGTGTCTGGCACATCCATTAGCAGATTGCCGTATTGATTTCTGTTTTTTGAGAGAAGCACGGTTTTTTTATTGCTCATGATTACTACTACACCTTGCTCTTTCACATTCCCCAAAAAATTTCCATTCTTATCATAAATTGGCCTGTCATACCATAATGACTGAGTGATATAGGCTATACCGTTGTGAAAAGCCTGAGCGGGATTTATCTTCATAAAATTCTCTAGGTAGATATTGATACCATCTTCTGTTTTGAATGTCCTAGGAGCTATTTTATCAACTGCTTCCTGTGCTTTGACGGCGTTGATTGTTTTTCTCCTGACTTCTTCTATCCTATTCATTTCTTCTTTGATACTTTTCGAAGTGATTTTGTCCAGCTTTTCCCTTAGTTCCACGGGGAGCTGCTTTCTGTATTTTTCAACAATCTTGAATGCTCTCTTAACCTGCTTGATATTCCACTTATCTTTCTGATCAATTAGGTATTGTGCGTCCTCGCTATCTATCCCGTCAATGATTTGATCCTTCGTCTCCTTTTTCTCTTCATGATATTTGTTTATTAAGTATTCTATTCCCTTCCTCAGATCATCTAGTTGCGTCATCCTTTAATCTCTCCCTCAGGATCCTCGCTGCCGTTTCTGGTACTAGACCATATTTTCTAAACGCAACTTCCAGAACCTCCCAGAATCTTTCTCCTCTTAGCACCCCAGGGACAGCTTCAGCACAGTTAATTATCCCTTCTTTAACAGCTATATATTCGAGTACCGATCCTCCAGAGTCATGTCGGAAGCAATGCCACAAATTCCTGTCAAGATCAATCGATAAATTTAAACCTGTATCGCTTCCATGAATAGGATGCGGTCCCTGGTACTGATTCCCTGAGTGCCTGAAGTCAGAGAGGTCAATCAAATCTGCTAATGATATCCATACTACTCCTTTTCTATCTATAATGGTTCTTTGTTTTTTCTCTGTGGGTCTTACCATGAACGGTTTCAGGATTTTCAGCAGCTCCTCTTTTGTAACTGTCATGATAGGATACCCTGACCTGCTTAAGCCGTAAATAATTCCGTTAGGATGCACGGAACCTGGACCGACAGCATACCCATTTTGCCCTTTAATGTAAGCACCTTCCTTTAGGGGGATGTTTCTGATTGGAGGATCCGAGATGAGATAGACATATTGTCGATGGCATTCTCTACCAGTGGAATACCAGAAAGTCGATAACCTTTTATCGAGTTCTGCCTGGATTTCTTTTGTGTCAGCATCAACAAAGCAGCAATCTCCTTTAGGACAAAAAATACCATAATTGCCACCTTGTAGGATCCAATTGTCTATTATTTCGCTGTCGAAAGGATAATTGTTGATTGTTGTCCATCCTTTTTCAGCAGGTTCTTTGCGATTTGGCAGTAATTTAATCACTCGGAATTTAGGATGGCGAAAATCTAAAATTCTTGAATTATATATCTCTTTTAGCGGTTCTGATCCCTCCTCTGGGGTCCGTTCATCCTTTTTCATTTCTTCTTATCACCTTCTTTCCTGCTTCTAGCCCTACTTTTTTGTGCCTCCGCGACTAGCTGTTCCCACAATATCAGCCATCTGGGCTCATTCCCTTTCTTTTGCAGCTCCATCTCTAATCATCTTCCGCAACTGAATAATTAGCATCTCACCTTTTATTGAAAAATCAATGTAATCGCCAGGCTTAGCCCCGACTAGTTGTGTCCACGTATTTGGTAGTGTCGTTCTAATCACTGATCCACGAACCTTTCTACTTGAAATTTGGACCGCTTGCATATAGAGATATTTTGTTTAAAATGATATGTCTTGCGAATTAGGATAATCCGTCAAATATTTTTAGTAAATGCATCTTTAAAGGCCATTAAAATGTCTATTTTCTGCCAAAAATTTAAATATTAATTTAATATTTTTAGTCATTATTGGAGTATTATGCAAAAGTACGATACTAATAGGAGTAAAAGAGGGAGAAAGCCCATAAGTATGAGACGTAGCACTGATCAAATAAAAGAATATATTATAAACTACGTAAACGAGAAACAGATAGCTACCTCGAATGATATAATTAATCGAATGAAAGATAAATTTCATATTGCGAATTCCACGGCATATAATGAATGGAAAAAATTCAAGGATAAGGAGATTGTAAAAGCTACCGAGGATGATTTTAAGAAATTTGGCAAAAATATCAAAAGAAAAAAAAATACCAAACACTGGAAAACGTTACAAAATAGCAACGCTAGAGATGAGTTTAATATAGTTATAGACAAAATCAAGGAATCCAGCGACCTATCGGAAGTTTCTGCTTTAATTGACCTGCTTACTACAAAAAAGCTTAGAGATTTTTCCATAGGCAGGAATATTGATGATATTGATCGCTTAATTGAAATCCTGAAGGATTTCCTTCCAAACGGAAAATTCAATAAATTATTTGGGGAGTCAAACACAGGCGACTGCGTGTTTGAAATTATAGAATTTATGTTTCATATTGCCGAAAACAATCGTGAAATATTTAGTGATAAATCTGAGCCTATCGAAAAAATATTAGAAAAATTTAAGCTTAATTTTTTGGACATAGACTCAGTTCACGACAAAGGAATGAAAGGAATGACCAATTTAGTTCTATTTCTGCACAAAATTAACAAAGTTAATCTATCAACATTATTCCTAGATTTATTCAAGTTAAATATGATCAGAGAAGATGGAAATACCGATAAAATTCTAAATACGATAGAAATTCTAAGAAGATTCATGGATGGCCTTAGGAGGGCTGGTCTTTTTGATAAGATGGAATGCAATGCGTTCAAAGCTGTCTTATTTATTTCAATGGAGAAATTTAAAGAACTTTCTGAATTGAATTTGGTTAATACATATAAGTTCTCTCTTAGTACAGATGAAATAAAAAGAATTAAGGATAACAGAAAAAAAATAAATAAAGATGGTAAAGATGAAGAGTTCTTAACGATGGTATCCAAACTAAAATTCTATTTTGAGGGTTGTTAATTCATTGATGATATCCATTGATATTTTTATTTTTCATATTTACATATTTTTATATAATTTATAGACTCTTTTTGTTTAAATACTCTTTTACGATTTTTAAACAATGCATTAAATCTTTTTTAGTATGCTCCGGCCGGGATTTGAACCCGGGTCGTGAGATTGAGAGCCTCATATGCTTG
>NZ_JAGDWY010000016.1 GCF_023256235.1 Desulfurella sp. | reverse complement strand
ACGAAAAAGGCGTCGTCCTGAACGCATGTGAAGGATCTACTTATGAGATTCTTCGTCGCTTTGCTCCTTGCGAATGACGAGTATGGTGGCTAATTGAAAAAATCAATTTACAATAAATCAAATCTATATATAATGGTTTTTTAGTATGGTAATAAAAGGTGATGCGTGAGTCAAAAATTATCAGCTATTAAAGAGGGTTTCAAGATACCCATCCAGTACAGGCACTTAATATGGATTTTAGCTTTAAAAGAGCTTAAAATCCGATACAGAGGATCCGCCTTTGGTTTTTTTTGGTCTATATTAAACCCTCTGCTTTTGTTATTGATATATGTTTTTGTTTTTACTGTCATATTTAAAGCATCTGCTAAAGCCTACCCTGTGTATTTGTTTGTGGGTCTTTTGCCGTGGAACTGGTTTGCCGGTTCTATAAATGAGTCTACAATGGCTATCGTAAGCTCTGGGGCATTTGTAAATAAATCTACGCTTCCATCTGAAATCTTAATAATGGTAAAAGTATTATCAAACTTTATAAATTATGTTTTGTCTTTGCCTGTGCTACTTTTATTTATAATTATTTTCGGTGTTTCAATAGGCTTGCCTTTGATTGTATTTCCTGTAATTGTAATTATTCAATTTTTTATTACCTGTGGAATTGGTTTTTTTGTAGCAACCTGGGAAGTCTACTACAGGGATATGCAACATATTGTAATGAATTTATTGCAATTTTTATTTTTTGGTATGCCAATTATGTATTTTGAGCAACAACTGCCCCTGAAAGCCCAAAAACTCATTTTTTTAAATCCGCTTGCTTATTTGATTAAATCTTACCAGAGTATTTTTTACTACAATTGGTTTCCAAAACCTTTTTATCTGGCTTTACTTGCTTTAGTAGCTATTGTTGTATATACTCTGGGGTTTTTATATTTTAGATCACACAAAGAGGAGTTTCCAGAGTTAGTATGAGTATATATGCCATAGAAGTATTGCATCTTACAAAAAGATTTAAAGTTGTAGAATACAACCCCACTTCTATAAAAACTAAATTTGTAGGTTTTATTAAAAGCGGTTTTAAAAGAAAAAAAAGGCCAACAATAACTGTACTTGATGATATCTCGTTTTCAATAAAAAAATCTACAACATTTGGTATAATGGGTAGAAACGGTGCTGGCAAAAGCACACTTTTAAAGCTAATCTGTGGCATTATAACACCAACAAGTGGTACAATTATAAGAAACGGAAAAATTGTGCCACTTTTAGAGTTAGGAGCTGGCTTTCATCCAGAACTTACAGCAAAAGAAAATATACTAATAAACGGACTTATGCTTGGGCTATCTAAAAAAGAAATAGAGGCAAAATACGATGAAATACTTGATTTTGCAGAATTAAGCCATGTAGCAAACGAACCATTGCGTACATTTTCATCTGGTATGTATATAAGACTTGCTTTTTCTGTAGCAATAAACATAAATCCTGATATTGTAATACTTGATGAAATAATGGGCGTAGGTGATCAATCCTTTCAGAAAAAAAGTTCTGAAAAAATCTTAGAGTTCCAAAAAAAAGGTAAGACATTAATCATAGTTAGCCATGATTCTACATTAGTTGAAAAAATATGTGATGAAGCCATGCTTATAGAAAAAGGTAAAATTGTAGAATTAGGAAGCCCTGCAATTGTAGCAAAAGCTTATACTGCTATGTTAAGTTAATTATGAATGCATTTTTGTTTTTTGCTTTTTTGGCGAAAAAGAATAGTCATCCTGAACGCATGTGAAGGATCTACTCAGTACCATATATAAAGTGGTGAGATTCTGAGCACACTTTCGTGTGCTCAGAATGACGAGGGGTAATCAGTTGCTAAATTGTTTGACATAAAATTGTTTATTTTATAATATATTTTGTAGAAAATGGCGGCTTTTTTAAATAAAGGACTTTTATGAAACAATCTTATTTTAACAATATTGAGTTTCCATCAGTTGATTATATTGGCAAAAAATTTATTTTTGTCAGTGCATTTTTGTTGACAATAGGCATTACTACATCAATAGCTATTACAAATATTGCTTTAACAATAGGTTTTGTAGGTTTGTTTATTTTAGTTTTATCTAAAAACTTTAGTTTCGAAAAAAAAGACATACCTATTGGCTTACTTTTTTTGCAAAACCTTTTATCTGTTTTTGGTATAAATGTAAAAAATAGTTTTACAAATTTAAATCCAGTGCGTTTATTTTTACATTACTTTATACTCAGCAGGCTTAGTGAAAAACACAAATTTATTGTAAATTTATTGGCTTTTGTGACTATTTTTACATCAATTTGCATTATGGTAAAAGCTTTCTTTAATGTTGAAATACAGGATATTTTTTCTGCGCGGCATATATACTTTCATTATCCGCCAATTCAAGCTGGAAGCTTGTGGTCAACAAGTTTTTTGGCAACTGGCTCTATTATGATGATGCTTGCTTTGCTTTTTGTAACATTGAGCTTTTATTATAAAAGTATTTTTTACTATACAAGCGCAGCTTTTGCTTTTCTGTCTTTGTTTTTTATTCAAGAATTATCAGCTATACTTGGTTTTTTCATTGGTATTATAATAATACCGTTTTTTATAAAAAAAATCAAAAAAAAGAATTTAATATTTTTTTATACAATAATTATAGTCGCTTTTGTAATTTTATTTGAAGCTAGCCCCGTAAAACAAAAAATCATCAATGCACTACATTATCATAAAAATACAAGCATATTATTAAGGTTTGCTCAGTGGGATGCTGCTATAAAAGCAATACAAAAGCAAAATTTTAAGACAATAATGTTTGGTTTTGGGCTAAATAATGCAGATAAAGCTATATTGCCATACAAAATTGAGAGTTTTAAAAATATATGCAATAAATATTCAACGCATTGTAGCTCATATACTCAATTGAATGGTATTGGTTATATGGATAATCTTTATTTTCAGACACTTATAGATTATGGAATAATAGGAGAATTGTTATTGATTTTGTCCTTTTTTATAATAATTAAAAACAATTTAAAAGCGCAGACCATCTCAAAATTTGCAACAGCTTTCA
>NZ_JAGDWY010000015.1:17316-31390 GCF_023256235.1 Desulfurella sp. | reverse complement strand
TGAGCTTGTTGAGCCTTGCCTCCATCTCGTCTTCATCAGCCCAGTTGTTTGTAGGACCCACTTCTGCCTTGTCTTTGGTGCAAATGTAAGTGCATTCCTCTGTTCTTGCAACATCTAATTTATTTAATATTTCAAAGGCTTTATCTAGGTATTGCTCATATTGCCTTGGTATAGCTAAATACAAAGAGTAGGGTTTATTATCTATTAGATTTGCTTTAAGCGTAAAAGGCATCTGATGAGTTACGGTTACAAGGTAGAGAAACACTAGATCTTTTCCTTTTGAGCCAAACTTGCTTTTTAGTTCTTCCTCGTATTGTTTTTTATAGAAGCTTCTATTATAGCCTTTTAAGTAGATGTTTTCTACCTTCTTATAGGTAAAATTCATAACAGCTGAAACCTCTTTATCTGATTTTACTTCTACAAAGATATAGCGGTCTTTATCCTTTGCAACTACATCAAATGAAGCTTTGCCATAGCCGCCTTTGGATACAATATCATAGCCTTTGCTTTTAAAATAATCAGCTACTTGATCATCATAAGTGTCTTTTGAGTTGGAATACATCTTTTGCCTGCTGTATTTGATAAATCTATAAGGGATGATATTAAAGACTCTATTGAAAGTTCCAGTAGAGCAAGCTCTGGTGTTGAGTCATTGCTTGAGCCCAAAAAGTAACCCTTGAGGGCTTGTTCTTTTGTTTTGTTTTTGTAGATAGAAAGAAGGGATTGCAGGAGTTCTTTGTCTTTTTTGGGAGATTTAAAGAAATCCAGGTTGTTTTGTTTTGAGAGCTTTTTGTATTCAGAGCTTTTTTGTATTAGCTCATCAATTATAAAGTCTTTCAAAGCTCTAAAACGCTTTTGTTTGGTATTTAGGATTGATTCAATGAAGGCTTTTTCTATTTTAAATTTGCGCTTTAAAACACTATTCATTTGTTTTCTTATAGTTTTTTATTTGTTTTGCTTTCCAATTCTTCCAGAGAGCTCATAGCTTTGTAATGCTTAATGCGCCATTGCCAGCCACTTTTAGTTTTTTCTAAGAAACGCTTTAAAGAAGCTTGAGCTAGTTTTTCTCTTCTCTTGCTCATATTTAGTCTCCTTCTAAAAGGTCATTTACAAGCTTTACTAAAAGCACTGTTAGCGCTGTTGTTCCAAAGGTTAGTATTGCTTTTTTAATTGCTTCTTTCTTTTTGGGGTTTGTATCATCATTTAGAATTTTGTTTATTTCTTCAAATAGCTTATCAAGGCCAAGATCGTGCATTTTGGCTTTCAGTGTCTTTAGTATCTGCGCAAACTCTTCTACATAGTCGCTTTTGGATTCATTGTAGTAGCCAAAGGTATCGTAGTCTCTTTTTTTAACAGGATCTGATAGAACAAAGTAGGCTTCGTTTATAAGCTTCATTTTCTCTTCTGCGTATTTGTCTGTGTGGTTTGCATCAGGGTGGTATTTTTTGGCAAGGTTTATATAGGCTTGTTTTATTTCTTCCTGGGTTGCATTTCTGTTTACACCTAATATTTTGTAGTAGTCTCTATCAAACATCTTCTACCCCTTGAAGATATTTTGCAAAGCTGTATTCTATGAGCTCACCGTTTTTTGTTGCAGTGTATGCTTTTTCTTTGTGAGATATCTCAGATAGCTCTTTAGCGCTTAAAAAAGAGAGTTTTTCTATAGTGCTTTCAATAAGGCTTAGTTCATCCGGATTAAATATGTCTGTTTGGGGTTCTTTTAGAGGCTCTAGAACTTCGTAGGATTTATCTTGGTATATTACTTCTTTTACACCAAGTATGTTTTCTTCTACAAGGCTTGATATAACAGTGTCAAAGCTTTCAAGGCAAGGACCGTATGGAAGATGAGCGTATACTGCTCCTGTTATAGAGCAGTTGTTTTGTTTAAAGCTTAGAAAGTCAATGTAGAATAATAACTTGTTTAGTTTTGTTTTTGTAAGCTCTATATTTTTTTCTTTGAGTTTATTTGCAATAAGGCTTATTAGGCTTATGAGTCTTTTTAAAGAAAAGGGTCTGTTTCCTGTAAGCTCTTTATCGTTGTAGCGTTCAAAGATAAGCTCTATATTTTTTAAACTGTCTTTTTTGTAAAGCTCGTATATTTTCTTTGTAATTGAAGCTATCTTTTCTTCTGAGAACTTATCTTTGTTTTTATCCAGAAGCTCTTTTACAGCCTCTGGGTTTTTAAGCAAAGACAGTATTGTATCGTGAGCTTCATTTTGAAGAGAGCCGTTTTCGTATCTGTTTATTGTAGCAATGCCTATACCTGTTAAGTTTGATAGGTCTTTTTGAGATAGATCGTAGGTTTTTCTTATAGCAATTATCTCTTCTGGCTGCAATAAGTGATGTCTTTGCCTGTATATTCTATATGCTATATCAAGTTCATCTTGAGGGTTTTTAGGGTCTTGTATCAGCTGGCCACATTCAAGACACCTGTAGAGCTTCAGCTCTACCTGTATTGGTTCATTTTTTACATTTATTGTTGTCTTGTGTGTATATGGCTCAACAAGCTCTAATTTCTCGCAGTTTGGACAAACCAGTTTCATTTATGCACCTCCTAGTTGTGAAAACTTATGCATTTTAAGTATTCTTTATTTTCTACTTCATAGACCTTTAGCTTTATATAAATATTATCTATTCCTTCAAAACTAATCTTAAACACCCAAAGTTCTCCTTTTTTATCTTTGTCTTCAAGAGGGCCTTCCTTGTAGTCGTCTAAAGTTAGCTCCAATATTGCCTGCTTTAGCGTTTTTTCGTTTAAGCCGTAGTTTAATAAAAACTCTTTGTTCTTTTGCCTTGGAACAAAATCGAAACCGTTTTGAAGCGCTTTCTTTGCGCGTTTTAAATATGCGCTTATAATCTCTTGCTTCATTCATATACCTCAATATATATTATCATATGATAAATGTCAAGCCTATTTTTATCATAAATACCACATTACTTTGTTTTTGCCTTTGTGTTTAGCTTTATAGAGAGCTTTATCTATACTTTCAATTACTAATTCTGTAGTAGTTTGATTATCAAATATGCCTGCTCCTATAGAGATTGTTACTTTTTCATCTATACCAAAATCTATTGATGAGACTTTGTTTTTTATCTTGTTTGCTATTTTTATTAAATCTTTTGCAGATACATCACTTATAAGGATTAAGAATTCATCCCCTCCCCATCTTGCAAAGATATCTTTTGATCTGAGGGAAAATTTTACTTCTTGCACTATTTTCTTTAGTATTTCATCTCCCATGCTGTGACCATAGGTATCGTTAAAGTATTTAAAATTGTCTACATCAAACATTATCACACCGTATGAGTAATTAGAAAACTCATTGAGTTTGGTTTCTATAGAGAGTCTATTAAATATTCCAGTTAGAAAATCCGTCTCAGCTTTTTCTGCAATGGCTCTTTTTTCTTTAATAAGATTTGTTATATTTATAGCAGATAAACAAAGGTAGGTTTTAGAATCCTGCTCAAATTTGAGGATTCTAAACTTAGTATTAACTACTTTAGACTTTTTTATTCTTCTTAATTTAACATATTTTTTGTTAATGCTTGCATCATCAACATCGTTTAGTTTAAAGTTTATGTAGTCTTTTACATACTCTATATGTTTAGTGCTAAAAAGCACAAACGGATCTTCAAGGTTTAGTATCTCTTGAGCTTGTAGGTCAACAAGCTCGCAAAAGTGTTTGTTTACATAAACTATCTTGTTTGTGGAAGACTCTATTACGCATACACCTATTTGGATGTTCTCAAATATGAACTTTAAAGACTCCAGGTTTAGTATGTTTTCCATAAAACCCCCTTGAGATTTAATCTAATTGATGTTAATGCCATTCTATAAAACAATAAAGACAATGTAAACAATTATTCGAGAGTTTTAAAAAAATTTTACTCTATAAAAATCTATATTGCAATGAAAATTGTTTTGTATATTAGGTTTTTATTTATTTTTAATTGACTTTTTTTATGTGATATATACATAAAAATATTTTGGATATTGATTTTGTTAGAGCTATCTTGATTTAGTAAAGCAGTATAGAATACAATTAGTTTTGAATGGGAAAAGTTTATAAACTAAATTTAATAATATAAGCTCTAAATACTTACCAACCTACAAGGATAACTTGAAAAAGCCTTTTACCATATTCCATATACCGCTTGCTATATTTTTGACTATTTTTACAACTTTCTCTTTGACTAAACTTAAACCAACATGTGCTATAGTAGAAACTACTGGTCCGAAATAAGCTCGTGTTATTTTTACTATACCGGTATGTAATAAATCGTAGCCTTTTCTTATTAATGATTCAACAGTGCTGTCAAATGTATTGCGTAGATTTTCTTTTGCTTCTTCTACTGTAATTTTCCCTGAGGCAAAATCGCTTATTATTCTTGAAGTATGAGCTGAAGCTGCCCCAATTACACCTATTTCTTCTGGAGTTTTCGCTGTATCACCTAAAAGCCCTGCGGAATTAGCTCGTTGATATGCAAGAGCGTGAATTAAATCAACTATTTTGTCTTGTTCCTGTTCCATTTGCGTCATTCTCCTCTTTAACATACTGCGAAACTTCTTCTAATGTCGCATCCACTTGTAATTTTATCTGGTCTTCTATGTCTTTCAAAACTTCTGGTGAAAGCTTTGCCTTTGTCTCTGAAAAATCTTTTGAAGCCACTATTTCTTCAAAGGTGTTTATACCACTTATCATTCTCTTTAAGAACTCTTCTGCTTGTTCTTTTGGCAGACCTGTATATCTTTGAATTATTTCTATTATAACTTCTTGTTGATCTTCATTATTTCTTTCTGAAAGTTCCTGTGTTATCTCTTTAATAAACCTTGCTATTTCTTCACTAAAATATTGTTCCATTGTTTCTCCTTAGTCTACAGGTTTTGCAGATATACTCTTTAGTTTTTCTTTCAACGCTGCTATCTGAGTTTTTAAAGACTGAGATATTGGATTAAATTCTTTTAATATGTCTTCCATGTATATTGATAACTTAGATTCATTAAAACTTTCATCAATAAAAGCCCTTTCTACAAGTTCGTTAGCCACTGCTTCTATATCAGCCCCAGAAAATCCACTCAACCTATTAATATATTTTTCAACCTGACTATACCAGCTCTCATGTTTTCTTTTCTTTAAATGTATTCTTAATATCTCTTTAATATTTTCTTTGTCAGGCAAATCCACAAAGAATATTTCATCAAATCTACCTTTTCTCAAAAACTCTGGAGGCATACCAGATATATCGTTAGCTGTTGCTACCACAAATACTGGTTTGTCTCGTTCTTGCATCCATGTTAAGAACGTTCCAAATACTCTTTTCAGAACATCGTGTGAATCACCATTAGGACCAACACCAGAAAATGCTTTCTCTATCTCGTCTATCCAAAGTACACATGGAGCCATAGATTCAGCAATCTTAATAGCCTTTCTTATATTTTCTTCAGACTGTCCAAGATAAGGCCCAAGTATCACACCCATATCAAGTCTTATTAAAGGTAGGTTCCAAGATGATGCTATGACTTTTGCGGCAAGGCTTTTGCCACATCCGGGCACTCCAAACAGTAATATGCCTTTTGGCGTATCTACCCCAAAATCGTTAGCTTCTTTAAGATTTGCTATCACTTTTGACTTTTTATCTAACCATTCTTTCAGATTTTTCATACCACCTAAGCTTGAGATATTTTCCTTAGATGTGACAAATTCTAAAAGACTTTGTCTTTTTAAACTTTGAACCTTGAACTCCGTTATTATAGATATGGATGATTCCGATAGCTCGCCTTCTGTCACCACATATTTTATAATATTTTTTATGTCTTGCTCTCTAAGACCGGTTAAACTTCCTATAAATCTCTCAAGAAAATCTTTTCTATTGCCTTTATAAAAACGCTCCACAATTGTTTTTACTGAATTTTCTATTTCATCTCTGTTTGGAAACGGTATATCAAAATAATAAGATTCTATCTGTAGGTCTTGAGGTATGTTAAAGTATTGGGATACCAAATAAAACTTGAGATATATATTATTCTCAGTAATGTAATTTACAGTATTTTTAAAGGCTCTTTTAATCTTATAATTTTCATACAATAGATTGTCTATATCTAAGAATACGGCAATTCCTTTGGCGTTTTTTTGAAGCCAAAACAAAACAAACTCTATATCTCTTAAAGCATCATTAGATAATAAAGAAACTCTATTGTCATCTTTACAACTAAGGCCGTTTGCTATATCATAAATATACATATTTACTTTTTTAACATTGGCAATTTCTCTAAGCATTTTTAATATTTTAAGCTCTTCTGTAGAAGCAAGATAAAAAAGCTTATACCCATCCGCATTAAAATGGGCAAGAACTTCGTTAAAAATATCTCTATAAGAATTAATTTTTATTATCTTCAAAGTTTTCTACCATATTCCATCTTCAAAACTACAATTGTTATATTTAACCAAATAGCTAGATCTAAGCCCAGCCCGTTTGTGACCATATGTTTTTACATGTTCCATTTTACATTTGGTGGAGTTGTCACCGATATAAATCCCCTCGTTATTCACTCCATCATGGACTTGAGTATTTTGTATATTGACTTGAGATTTTTCTAACCATAGCTGAGAATAGCTATCCTTATTATTCCCATTTTTAAATATATCAGAGTTTGTTATTGAAAGAGTTGAGGATTTGCAGTTTATACCATTAGAGTAATTCCCAAATACTTTTACACTATCCATTTCACATTTGGAGTTTAAGAATAATAACGCAGATGAATCTGATAAATCTGTTGTTGGATTAAAATTTGATACATCAGAACCACTTATCATAATAGATGAATTGTTTGTCGAGATTTGGGTATTTTTCAGGACACAGTTTTCTATGTAAAGATTTATATTCTCACAAATTAAAATTATATTTTGAAAATTTGTATCTTTAAATGATATCTTTGGCTGTTGTGATTGATTTTTTACATTGCTTTTAATGGTGAATATTATATGATCTTCGCTACCAAAGGAAGAAAATAATGCATTTTGTATCTCTAAGCCTTTATTCAGATTTAAGGTTAAGTTTTTGCGTAAAATAATTTTATTTTTATTGCAATCTATCATCTTATAGATATCTACATCAATATTGTCTGTATCTAAATCTATATTATCAATCAACATGTAATATGTCTTAGAAGACCTGATAGCTTCGTATAAGGATTTTGAATTATATATACATTGGTTAGATATTCCTTCTTCTACAAATGGTTCTAATCCAAGTTTTATAGCAATACCATTCAATATTTCTTCTACAGATTTACCTGATTTTTGAGATTGTTCTATAAAATCTTTAATTTCATCATTCCCGTTTCCATAAAAAAATTGAGCTAAAAGTCCGTCATCGCTGTTAAGATACTTCATAAGCACAGGTATATATTTTTTATTAAAAAATTCTTTTATATCATCTATATTAAATATTTTTACCTTTTCTGCGTTTTCTTTAGTAAATTCGAGTCCAATAACTACTCTTCCTAAATCAATTTCCATAAAAAAAATTATATCATTAATCACTACTCCTTTGTCAAGTAAAAAATTTCTAATTTTTTATTTTCTATTTAAATAACACCTCCATTAATTTGCGGCTATAATGAAATTGTGCTAAAAATAAATTGTGAAAGTTATAGAAGAATAAAGATAAAAAACCAGACTAAAACACAAGAAAAAGGTGGCTCAAATTCGTTGGTTATGCTGGCTCAATTTTAATTGACTTTTTAAAGCAGATCTACTTGTTTGTTTTAATCAATGCCTTTAATATAAATCAATATAAAACTATTTAACGAAAACATAAATATTGGCTTTTTGTATTGAGTATACCAAATTACTATAAGTGATAATTTGGTATGTTTGGTAAAAATTTTACAAAACTTGAAGCCATTTATAATAAGCCATAGAAAAATCCTTCCAAAACCTATTTTTATCGGTTGGACCATGCTTAGAATTGTTATGGCCAAACATTCAGGTTAATGACTATAAAGTAAAACTTTCTTCCATCCTTCCTGCCGATAAAAGAAAATACTACATTGGGCAAATTTTAAAATACTGCTTTTGTCTTTGAATGAACTAAATGCTTAAAAACATTTAACATAAACTATAAATACTGGTTGTTTATTTAATTATTTTTATCTACAAGCTTTTATTTAAAGCAGTTTTTGCCAGAAGCGTTGCTTGAGGTGTTAAAGTCAAGTCAAATTCCCCACCTAAGGCGCGTTTATTTTCCCCACTTTATTTGTTTAATTTTTTTTCAATGTGTCATTCTGAAGCTCTAGCGAAGAGTCTCACCACTGTGCAATGGCATAAGTAGATCCTTCGCTTACGCTCAGGATGACTAACTTCGCTTACGCTTGAAGATGACAGGCGTTGCCTTTAGGATGACTGTTATCCTAAACCCATAAGTGTTTGAACTGTGTAATAAATATCAATCCCCTTCAATTTTTACCTCCCCATTTATTTGGGAGATATTTTACATTTTAAGGTGGGGAATTTAAATGCGCCCTACCTGGGGAATTTATAGTACCATTAACACCAATAAGGAATATCCGCAACAGATGGGCTTGAAAAACTATCCCCGGTATATAAAATACAACTTAAATTCGTAAAAGAAAGCTTTAGTTGGTCTAAAATCGTTACGCTTACTAAAGAACAGCAGGGTAATTTTAAAACATTTAGGTTGTAGTGTATAAAAACGAAAGAGGAGCTAAGTAGTTTAATAATGTTAACCATTTAAGCTTTTTTGGTTTTCTCCCATTCTTCAATGTCGCCTTCAATTACATAAAACAAAGGGTTGGTTGAGATTTTGTCACTGCTTAATTTTAGTAAAAACTCATACCTATTTTTGTCCCTTAGTTTTAATTTATCCAATAGATGATTATATTCAAATTCAAGCTGACCCCTCTTTATGGGAATTTTTTCGACAAGTAAGTTTAGAGTTGATATTTTGTTTACATTAAAATTATAATTCCTATTTCTTGCTTCTAAATATACAAAGTACAAAAAAGAATCGATAGCATTTAATGGGTCACTATAAGCTTTAAATCTATCAAGTTGTGGATGATTTTTATAGCCTTTAGTTAGAGACAAAAGGACTTTTTTTGCAAGTAGTCCTTCTCTCCACAGCGCAAGTAAACCTTTTGTATCTAAATAAGCAGGATGCAAAGACCATAGTCTCATAAAATTTTTTTACAAACAGTTATGCTAAAAATCTTTTAGTTTCTCTTTTATCATTTGTGCGATAGACTCACTTATACCCTTAATAGATGCAATATCTTTTAGTGAAGCATTTTTTATATTTTCTATACTGCCAAATTTTTCAAATAATTCTTTTTTTCTTTTTGGACCAATAAATTCTATCCTATCAAGCGCACTTGCAATTGTTGTTTTGCTTCTTAGATTTCTATGGTATGTGTTTGCAAAGCGATGAGCTTCATCTCTTAGCTTTTGCAAAAAGTTTAAAACTTTTTTATCTGTTTCAACTTTGCCATGTTCTAAATACACGCTATCTTCAACATCATATAAGCTTCTTATAGTTTTATGATCAATCTTTTCTTTTGCTATAGCAATAGCTTTTACACCACAAAAACTTGCTGCTTTTAATTGTATAGGTCCGCCATCAAGTATAACTACATCTGGCAGAATGAGTTTTGAGTTTTTTATCAAATTAATATGCCTGCAAATAGCTTCTTTCATAGATTCATACTCGAATTTTGATTCAAGTTTGTATTTTCTATAGTAGGATTTGTTAAAACCTGAAATATCAAATCTTACAACACCTGCAACTACATATTCAAAGCTGATGTGTGCAATATCAAATACGTCAAAATAATACGGTATTTTTTCAAGTCCAAGTAATAATTTTATCTGTTTGAAAACTTCCAAATTTGCTTTGAGTTTTGAAAGATGCAAATCCAGTTGTTCTTTGGCATTGTTTTTTGCTAGTTCCAATATTTTGAGGTTTTCTCCTTTTTTCGGATGGATAATTTCTACTTTTTTTTCAAAAATACTATTGGATAATTCAAGGGGTTCGCTTATTAAAATTTTTTTAGGCAAAAGTTCTCCCTGAAGATAGTATTGTATGACAAATTCCTGTTTTGATTCTAAATCAAATGATTTATTAAAAAAGTAGCTCCTGCCAGCAATAACCTTACCTAACCTTACATTTAAAACATAAACGCAAGTAATGTCGTCTTTTTCCAAAAAAGCAAAACAATCCAAAATTTGTGCTTTTGTATCTGTTACAATAGGTTTTTCTTTTAATATATTGATTGCATCAAGTGAATCTCTCAGCTCTATGGCTTTTTCAAATTGTTCTTCGTTTGCATATTTCTTTATCTGTTCGATGATTTTATTTTTTAGCACATCGTGATTTTTTGACAAAAGAAGCTTTATTTCATCAATTAATTTTAAATAGTCTTGTTTGCTTACCATCTGGGCACAGGGCGCAAAACACTTTTTCATCTGATAATAAATGCATGGTTTTTGATTTGTTTTTTGACAGCTTTTGTCATCTTTTTGTATAATTTTATACGAATCTTTTATAACTTTTATAAGCATATGTAAGCTTTCTGCTGAAGGAAAAGGACCAAAATAAAAATCATCTTTGTTTTTTATGCGTCGTGAGTATGTAACACGAGGAAAATTTTCACTATATGTTATTCGCAAGTAAGGGTAGCTTTTATCATCTCTAAATACAATATTGTATGGTGGACGTTGTTCTTTTATTAAATTTGATTCTAAAAGCAGTGCTTCTTCTTCGTTTTTTGTAACTATAATCTCAACACTATGGGCTTCCTGTATCATCTTTTGCTTATAAGGATCAATATTTTTTCTTAAATAAGAAGCTAATCTGTTTCTTAGATTTTTTGCTTTCCCAATATAGAGTAATTCATTTTGACTTGAATATATTTTATATATGCCGGAAAGTTTTGGAATTTGACGCAAAAGTGTCTTATCCAAAAAAATTTCAACACCGTTCATATAGGCAATTATAACAAAAAAATGTATTTTTAGAATATGTAAGCAAAGCTTAAAAGCTTTGCTTACAAAAAAGTATCAGAGGGGGGATGCTCCTGTAACGATTGGTATATTTGGATTTCTTGATGCGCTAACCATTGAGCCGTTATATGTAAAAACTAGCTCGTTATCAAATAAAGCTCTTTCTACAAACCATAAACCGCTAGCAAAGTAACCTGTGTTGCAATATGAAATAATTGGTTTATTATTATCCACACCAGCTTTTTTAAGTAAATTCTCAATTTCTTGTGGTGTTTTAATTAAAAAGTAATTATCAACTTTTTTAACGCACTCGCCTACTGGCAGGTTAACTGCCCCTTTTATGTGACCATATTTTGCAAGTCGTTTATCACTTGTAAACTCGCCTGTGTATTGAGCAAATGGTCTTACATCGACAAGTTGAATTTTATTTTCATTTTTAACTGCCCATTCAACAAAATCGCTAAATACATAAGTTTGTGGCGTATTGCGCTCTATTACAAAATGTGTTTTTGGTAGTGCAACATCGCCTGATTGAACTGGTCTTTTTTCATCAACCCATTTTTCAAAACCACCATTCATAAAATACACATTTTCAACGCCAGCCCATTTTAGAGCCAAAATAACCCTTGTGGCATTTGTTAAGAAAAATGCAGGATTATCCCCTCCAGAATAAACAATTACAGTGTCAGTTGGTAAAATTCCAGCATTTGATAAAGTTGCTTCAAGTTGCGGGTTATTGGCAATACTTGCAGCTTTAACACCATATTGTTCACTAAAAAGCTCGCCCGTTGGCGTTAAATTTATAGCATTGGGCAAATGTGCTTTTAGATATGCTTCTTGTGGTCTTGTATCTACAATTACCACACCTTTTTTACCAATCATAGATGCAGCTTCTTGAGTGCTTAAAATACCAACTTTTGCAAAAGCAAAGTTAAACAATAAAAGCAAAGCAAAACATACCATCCATGCTAAACGCTTTAGCATAAGTACCTCCTTTTAAGTAAGTTTCTCACTATATAATATACACATATTATTAAATTTCAACCCTAAAAAATTTTTGCCAAAAAATTAAACTAATGTATTATAATATCAAAGGTATGAAAAGTGTTTTTGAAGTTTTAGAGTTTGACAAACTAAAAAATGTTTTAAAAGAGTTTGCTCAAACAACATACGGTAAAAATTGTATTGATAAGATAGAGCCTGTATTTGATTTCGAAAAAGCTCTCCAAAATTCAAAGATTTTAGATATTTTTTTTGAAAATTTACAAAACTCTATACCATCACTTGATGATATATATATAGATAATTATTTAGATAAAGTTCTTTATTCTCAACTAAGCTCAAAGGAAATTTACTACATATATACTTTCATTGATTTTATAAGCAATCTAGACAAAAACCTGGCCGAAAATCTCAAAAATTATATAAATTTTGTTAATCTTGATAAGCTAAAACTTTTAATAGCCCAAACAATTGATGAAACAGGTTACGTCAAAGACTCAAGCACAAAAAAACTTTCATTTTTAAGATCAAAAATTAAAGCAACAAAAGAAGACATAACAAAGCTTTTGCATTTTTTTATAAGAAAAAAAGGATTGCAAAATATCCTGCTTGATACAAATGTTTTTTTGAAAAATTCACGTTTTACAATACTTGTAAAGCCAAATTATAAAGAATACATAAAAGCAAGAAAGGTGGATATTTCAAGAGCAGGCTTTTTTGTAGAGCCATACGAAATATTTGAGAAAAACAATTATCTTGAAGATTTAATATTGGAAGAAACAAAAGAAATACAAAAAATCCTTATTGCTTTTACAAATCTTATTAGAAAACATGCTCAAGATTTGATTCATAATACAAAAGAACTTGCAAAGCTTGATTGTTTTTGTGCAAAAATCTTATTTGCAAAAAAATTTAATGCAATATTGGCACAATTTGATGAAAAAAAGCGTCTTGAAGCTCACAATTTAAAACACCCCCTGCTTTTAAAAACTCACGAAAATGTTGTAGGCAACGATTTAAGTTTAAATGGATCTTTAATAATAACAGGCCCAAATACTGGTGGAAAAACAGTATTTATAAAACAAGTAGGTCTTGCAACGCTTTGTGCGTTTGCCAATATACCAATCTGTGCAGATTACTTTTCGATAGGTAAAGTGTCAAATATATTTGCTGTAATTGGCGATGAGCAGGAAACAGAAAGTTTGAGCACCTTTTCTTCGAATATGGTTAGAATAAAAGAAATAATAGATAAATCAGACGAAAACTCCCTGATACTATTAGACGAACCAGGAAGTGGAACAAGCCCGGATGAAGCATATGCAATCGTATATGCTATATTTTCTTATCTAAACAAAAAAAACCCGATGCTCATTATGAGTACACACTACAGAAATCTAGTATATAAGTTAAAAGATATTGACAATGTTTCTCTGGCCGCATTTGAGTTTGACGAAGATAAACTTCAACCTACCTATAAGCTAACCTATGGCAAAATTGGCAAAAGCTACGGCATAGAAATCATGCAAAAGTATTTGAACACTGATATATCCGAAATAGCTAAACAAGCTTTTGAATCAAAAGAAAATCAGCTATTTGATAAATATGAAAAAGAACTCAATGAAATGCTAAGAAAAAAAGATCTATACAACAGACTCATAAAACGATACAAGATGCTCTTTAACAGACTCAATCAGCAAATAAATCAGTTAAAGGAAAGTTTATTGAGTGAACACCTGCAAACACAACAGCAATATAAACAACTGTTAAATACATTAAAAAAAGAGATTTCAAAGGTTATCAAGACCAAAGAAATAAAAGATGCCCAAAGGTTTGTAAGCTCAATTGAAAGATTTGACTTACCAAGCAAGCAAACTCCAATTTCAAAACAAGTATTTGAAAAAGGAGATACTGTAAAGTTAGGAAAATCCTTTGGTACAATTATTAACATAAAAGGACAATATGCTCAGGTAAGTATTGATGGTAAACTTATACAGGCAAAAATATCTATGTTGGAAAAAAAGCAAAGTCCACCAAAACAAAGTTCTATAAAT
>NZ_JAGDWY010000015.1:2672-17306 GCF_023256235.1 Desulfurella sp. | reverse complement strand
AACACAGTACAGGCAGGAATTGAATATAATCGGCATGCATGCATTTGAAGCTGAACTTGAAGTATTGCAATTTCTTGATTATGCAGTTGCAAATGATATAAAAGAAGTTCGCATTATCCATGGAAAAGGAAGTGGTGTATTAAAGGAAATGGTAAGGAATCTATTAAAGAATAGCAAATTTGTAGAAAGTTTTTCAATGGCGCCGCCAAATCTGGGCGGAGATGGTGCTACTATAGTGGTTTTAAAATGAACCTTGCACAAGAAATCAAAAATAGATTAGATATTGTAGATTTTATAAGCAGATATGTAAACTTAAAAAAAATTGGTTCTAATTATGTTGGCTTATGTCCTTTTCATTCAGAAAAAACACCTTCATTTACCGTAAACAAACAAAAGCAGTTTTTTCATTGCTTTGGTTGTGGAGAAAGCGGCGATGTAATAACTTTTTATATGAAAATAGAAAACCTGGAGTTTAAAGAAGCAATTAAAAACCTTGCGTTGGAGTTAGGATTGGATGCGGATACTTTAGATGAAAACACTAAAAAAGAAAATATACTTCTTGATATAAATAAACTTGCTTGCGAGTTTTTTCAAAATAAACTTAGAAACTCAAATCTTGCATTGAAATACTTAGAAAAAAGGCAAATAACAAGAAAAACTCAAGAATTATTTCAGCTTGGATATAACCCAGACGATAATTCATTGCTTGAATTTTTGCTCAAAAAATACACTATAAAGCAGATAAACGAAGTTGGGATTTTATCGAATTCTTATAATATATTTGGCGGCCGTTTGATGTTTCCGATACACGACGAATATGGACGCATTGTGGGTTTTGCAGGTAGAGCATTGCATGAAAACCAGAAAGCAAAGTATATTAATACAAAAGAAACAATTTTATTTTCGAAACAAAAAATACTTTATGGTTTCGATAAAGCAAAGGCTTTTGCAAAAGATTACCTTATTGTTTGCGAAGGTTATTTTGATTGTATAAGACTGCATCAGGAAGGTTTGCAATGTGCGTGTGCAACAATGGGCACAAATCTCTCCGATTATCACATCAGATTAATAAAAAAATATACAAATAAGATTTACTTCAATTTTGATACAGATAAAGCAGGCATAAACGCAATGCTAAAAAATACAAAGGTTTTGGGCAAACTGGATGCTTACGTAGTAGAATTTAATACTTTAGGTAATCAAAAGGAAGATCCAGATAGTTTTGTATTAAAATACTCTATAGATGAGTACAAAAAACAATTGCAAAATGCAAAAGACTATTTTAGTTTTTTAGAAGAAAAGATACTTACCCAGTATAACCTCCAAAATGCAAGGCTTCTTCATTCACAACCAATATTTGTTGCAAGCGCAATAAATTCTATAAAAAGCGCAATAGATAGCATAGATGATCCCGTAACAAAAAGTTTGTATTATTCAAAGGCAAGAAGACTCCTTAATCTCAATATACTCCAAAAAAATCCTTCTACTCAAGAAAAACCTAACAAAAAATATACAAAAAATCATTATATAATATCTTACTTATTAAAAGACCCTTTTCTGCTTGATTGGATAGAAGATAAAGAAGAATTTGCAAAAAATTTTAATGATGATCTTAAAAATATATTTTTAAAACTTATAGAAAATAACCAAATTAGTTTTGAAGAATTTGTATCAAATCTGGACAAACAAAGTGCATCGTTATGCTATGAACTATACCTATTGACAAATGAAGAAACCATTTCTCAAAAACGCATCAATTTTTTAATGCTTATAAATGCTATGGAAATAGAAAAACTTAAAAAACAGATGCAACATTTTCTAAAAGAGATTGCCAAAAATCCAAATAATGAAGAGCTAAAAGAACTTTACAGACAAACTAAAAACAAACTTCAAAGGCTAAAGAATGAATAAAATTAAGGTGCCATTTAAATTTAATTTAGAATACACACTTGAAAGCGGACAAATTTTCAGAATCTCAAAAATAAATGATGGTTATAGAATATTTTCAAGTGTAATATTTGATGTGTATTTTGATGGTAATTACTTATATTACAACAATGTAGATAAAAACTACATAATGAGATTTTTTTCACTGGATATTGATTTTGATAGAATTATTAACCAAATCATGCTTGACAATCACATAATTAAAGCAATAAAAGCATTTGAAGGTTTAATTATACTTACGCAAGATCCATACGAAACAACAGTGTCTTTTATCTGCTCTGCTTTCAACAATATAAAGCGCATAAGATTAATGCTTGATAAGGTAAGTGAGGTCTATGGTAATAAAACAGATTTAGGATATACATTTCCTTCTTGTAGCGTTAACTTTGAGGAAGAGGTATTATCTAAGTGTGGTTTTGGGTTTAGAAAAAGATACATTTCAAATCTTACACAAAACAAAGATTTTTTTGATAGCATCTATAAACTCGATACAAAAACAGCAAAAATAAAGTTAATGAACTTGCAAGGCATAGGTTCCAAGGTTGCAGACTGTATTTTGCTTTTTGCATACAGGCGTTATGAAGTTTTTTGCACTGATGTGTGGATAAAAAGAATAATTGAAAAGCTATACTTTAACAATCATAAACAAAGTGTAAGAACTATTGAAGAATTTGGAAAAAATTATTTTGGACAATATGCAGGCATTGCCCAGCAGTACTTGTTTTTGGCGGCAAAAAAAGGAGTTATATGAGTTATTTAATTGATTTGGCTGATTTTTTGGTTAAAGCTATTGGGGCGTCTGGATATTTAGGTATTTTTTTTCTGATGTTTTTAGAAAGCTCAATTGTACCACTACCGGGAGAATTTGTAATTCCACCTGCTGGTTATTTAGCTGCAGTTGGAAAAATGAACCTTTGGGTTGTTATTATTGATGGAACGCTTGGCAGTTTAGCTGGAGCGCTTTTTAACTACTATGTATCCAAAACACTTGGACTAAAAATTGTTTTAAAATTTAGTAAAATTTTTAGACTGGAAAAAGCACTAAAAAAAACTGTTGTTTTTTTTGAAAAACATGGTGCAATAAGTGTTTTTGTAGGAAGACTTTTGCCTACAATCAGACACCTTATTTCAATACCTGCTGGTTTATCTAAAATGAGGGTATTTGCCTTTTCACTTTTTACTACGCTTGGCGCTTTTATCTATACTGTAGGTCTTGCTTTAATTGGCTATTTTGTTGGTAAAAATCCTGATTTACTAAAATATTACATGCATAGGTTTAGCGCTGGATTAATTGCGTTTGCAGTGATTTTAATAATTGGATATATTTTTTATAGGAGAAAGTATGATAAGTGAGTTTAAAAGAATAGGAGATATGCTTTTTTTAATGGGGCTTGTTGATGCATCAAGTGGCAATATGAGCGCAAAGGTAAAAGATGGTATATGGATAACAAAAACTGGTAAATCTTTATATGGTCTAAAAAGCAAGGATATTGTAAAAATTGGGTTTGAAAGGGATGTTCGCTGGAATGCAGCTTCAAGTGAAGTAGAGTTGCATGTAAACATTTACAAAACAATTGATAAAGCAAGCGCTATTGTACACGCACATAGTCCTTACACAGTAGCTTTATCCATGGTATACTCTAAAATCATTCCCCTTGACCACGAAGGAAAGTTTTTTTTAAAACAAGTTGATGTGCTTGATATAAAAAACTGGGATGAAGCAAAAAATGCTATTGCTCAATATTTTAATGAAACAGAAAATAAAATTGTAATAGCAAAAGGACATGGGGTTTTTGCATTTTCTGATAATTTATTTGATGCTTTGAAGTTGGTTAGTGCTTTAGAATTTAGCTCTAAAATAATTTACCTAAAGGAGAACATTAAATGAAAGTAGTTTTAGTAGACTTTTTAAATGCATATCCTTTATATTATGCGCTTGTAAATAAAATTATAGACAATGACATTGAGTTTATAAAAAAAATGCCTTCTGTTTGTGCTAGGCTACTTTTTGAAAAACAGGTAGATGTAGGTATAGCGCCTTCCATAGAATACGCAAAATCTGATTACTATCTGGTACCTAACGTTTGCATATCAAGCGATTACAAGGTTAAAAGTGTAGCACTATTTTTAAAAAAACCGTTAAATAAAGTAAAAACCGTTAAGCTTGATAAAAATTCAAATACATCTGTTGCTCTTACTAAAATCCTTTTTGCTTATAAGTACAAATTGGAAGTTGACTATACACAGGAGAGAGCCGATTGCGAACTTGTAATAGGCGATAATGCCTTATATAGAATAGAACATACAGATGAAGAAATTATTGATTTAGCTTATGAATGGAAAGAGTTTAGCGGATATCCATTTGTTTTCGCTTTATGGATTGCAAATCATAAAATCCAAGCCAAATATATAGATTTGTTTTTAAAAGCTAAAGAATGGGGTGTAAGTAATCTTGATATAATTGCTGAAGCTTTTTGTGATACGCACAATTACGATTATGAAAAAGCTTATGATTATTTAAAAAACAACCTATCGTACGACTTAACAGAAAACAAAAAAAAGTCTCTTGAGCTTTTTTTTGATTACGCCTATAAATTGAACTTAATACCACAAAAACCAAAATTGCGTTTTTTAGATGAATAAAAGCACAAAGTATCTACTTTCTATCAGATTTTTGCGCAGCATTGGTCAGGGGTTATTAATTGTTGATTTTGCTTTGTATCTCAAAGCTTTAGGTTACAGCGCAACAACAATAGGTCTGGTTTATACATTTGTTAGTCTATTTGGTGCTTTTGGCAGTTTATTTGTAGGATTTGTTAGTGATAAAACCAAAAGAAAACCGTTTTTAATAATCTACACATTGCTTTTAATGTTTGCAAGTTTAGGAATGTTTTTTGCAAATAATATCTATGTAATAGCTATTTTTAGTGCTATTGGTAGCTTTGGTCTTGGAGCAAACGGTGCAGCTGGGCCTTTTTCTCCTGCAGAACAAGCATTGCTTGCCGAAAAAATACAACCAAACATGCGTGGTATGGTTTTTAGCTTAAATACAGCATTGGGTTTTTTGGGGATGTGTATTGGTTCTCTTCTAGCAATGTTTTTTGCTTTTTTAAATTTTACACAAAAAAACATGGATTACAGGTTACTTTTCTTTGTTGTTTTTTTGTTTGCAAGTATAACGCTTTATTTGCTTTTTAAAGTTGAAGAAAATTATAAACCTAAAATTTTAAAACAAGCATCGGATAAAAAAGAAGCAGGTATTGATAAAAAAGAAAATCTTAATTTAATTAAACTTATAGGCTTAAACAGTATAAATGGTCTAGCAATAGGTCTAAAGGGTCCACTGATAGCGTATTGGTTTGCATTAAGGTTTGGTGTTGGCGCAAAATTAATTGCTCCTGTTCTTGCAATAACTTTTTTACTAAGCGCAATACTATCCTTCTATACAGGTAAACTATCCCTAAGATTTGGGATCGTTAATTCTGTTTTTGCACAAAGGCTTGTTGGTCTGGTGTTTTTAATACTTTTACCACTTGCTCCAACATATTTTTTGGCATCGTTATTTTATATCTTTCACCAAATTTTTAACAGAAGTTCAGCTGGTGCAAGACAGGCACTTACTGTGAGTTTGGTTAGAGACAAAAGAAGGGGTTTTGCTGTTAGCTTGAATTCTGCTTCAATGCAGTTTCCACGCTCCATAGGTCCTTATGTAACTGGAGCTTTACTTGAAGCAAATTCATTCGAGATGCCCTTTTTTATGGCAGCTTTTTTGCAAGCTGCGTATTTGATTTTATACAAAAAAGTATTTAAAAACTTTAATTTTCCAGAAGAATAATTGTTTATTTGACTAAAATTATACAGTATGGTAATTTTAACTTATGATTTTGAATTTATTTTTTCTTATTATTAGCATTGCGTTTATTGTTGTTGCTAGCGAAATGTTTACAAATTCTTTAGAATATATAGGCTCTAAATTAAAACTTTCACAGGCAGTTATAGGTTCAATACTTGCCGCTATTGGAACAGCCCTGCCAGAAACTATATTGCCAATTATTGCAATCTTGTTTCTAAAAAATTCAGCTCATGAAATAGGAATTGGTGCAATTTTGGGAGCACCTTTTATGCTTTCAACGCTTGGTTTTTTGATGATTGGTATTGGTGTGGTTATTAGACATTTATTAAAAAAAGGCTCATTTAATCTGAAAATTGAAGAAAAAACAACAAAACGGGATCTTACTTTTTTTTTAATATCTTACATTATTGCAATTTTAGCAACTCAATTTAACCATATAAAAGGTATATTTGCATTTGCTGTAATTGGCATATATCTAGTTTATTTGTATTTAACATTTAATGGTAGAAGCTCAAAGCTTGAATTTAAAGACAATTTATATTTTTTTAAACTCTTTAAAATAAAAGAAAACCTTCTATCCGGTTTTTTTCAATTAATTGTGTCTTTGGCTATTATTATTTTTGGTGCTTATGCTTTTGTCAATGGTTTAAGTATTATAAGCCAACATTTTGGCTTTAATCCTCTGATATTTTCTCTATTAATTTCTCCAATAGCAACTGAGCTTCCAGAAAAAATTAATTCTCTAACTTGGACATTAAAAAACAAAGATATTTTGGCTTTTGGTAACATAAGTGGTGCTATGGTTTTTCAATCAACATTTCCAGTAAGTGTTGGAATTTTACTAACCAATTGGACTATTACGCAAAATGCTCTTTTGAGCGCGTACATTGCATTATTTAATATTGCTTTAATGCTTTTATGGGTTTGCCTGCTAAAAAAAATAAATGGGTGGGTTTTTAGCATAAACCTTATGACTTATATTTATTATATAATTAAAGTTATATAATTTTTTTTGTAGTTATTGTTCGTGAATTTTATATTTGTTTTAAACAAAAGTTTTATTTTTAAATTAATTTAATTATAAATAATTGACAAAATGTAACTAAAAAATTATAATTAAAATTAACTTTTAAGTAAGGGGGTTTTTATGAAACGTTTGCTGTTTAAAACAGTTTTATTTGCTCTTGTAACTATCTTTGCTATTGGCTATGGAGTAAGTAAAACTTATGCAGCTAGCAACACCATAAAAGTAGGTGTTGTGTATTCAATGACAGGACCGGTCGCTTCTTTTGAACAAAGTGCATGGCAAGGTTTACAGGTAGCAAAAGAAATCATGCCTACGGCTTTGGGTAAAAAAATTGATCTGATCCTCGTTGATGATCAAGGCGATAAGGTTCAGGCAGCTAATGCTGTAAACAAACTAATTTATGACAACAAAGTAGATGCAATTATTGGACCTTTAATTTCGGGCAATGTTATGTCTGCAACTCCAATTGTAGAAAAAGCTAAAATTCCTTTAATTACGCCAACTGGAACAAACCCATTGTTAACAGAAGGCAAAAACTTTATATCCAGAGCCTGCTTTATTGATCCATTTCAAGGAAAAGTTGCAGCAATTTATGCTGTAAAAGACTTACATGCAAAAACTGCTGCACTAGTAATTGATTCTGCTCAAGATTATTCAGTTGGTCTTGCAAAGTTTTTTGAGGAAAATTTTAAAAAATTAGGTGGCAAAATTGTAGCTAAAACATTTATACAAACAGGCGAAAGTAACTTTTCTGCTCAAATTGCTTCACTTAAGCCAGCAAATCCACAAATTATCTATATGCCTTGCTATTACCAGGAAATAGCTTTGTTTGCAAGACAAGCCAGAGAATTTGGGTTAAAACAGCCTATACTTGCTGGTGATGGCGCAGCTGAGGCTGCTTTAATAAAAGTAGGCGGCGCTGCTGTTAATGGACTTACATTTACTACTGGTTTTGCACCAGAAGCCATAAAAACTGCATTGGGTAAAAAATTCGAACAAGCCTATCAAGCAAAGTATCATAAACTTCCAGATAACTTTGCTGCTTTATCAGCAGATGCTTATTTTATGTTAGTCAATGCAATTGATAGGGCAAAATCAGATAACCCAATTAAAATCAACACTGCACTTAGACAAACCAAAAACTTCCAGGGTGTAACCGGTAACATAACACTTGTTAATGGTAATGCAATAAAACCTGCGGTTATTGAGAAGGTGGAAAACGGTAAATTTGTATATGTTACTACGATTAATCCGTAGTTTTGCAATATCTTTTGGAGCAGAGTCTTCTGCTCCTTTAAACTTTTAATACATACCTAAAAAGGTGGCTAAATAGATGTTAACAACAGTTTTGCAACAATTAATAAATGGTCTTTCTGCTGGAAGCCTATATGCTCTTGTAGCAATTGGATATACTATGGTATATGGCGTTTTGAGAATGATTAACTTTGCGCATGGCGACATCTTGATGGTTGGAGCATATCTTGCGTTTTTTGGAATTAGTGCTTTTATGCTACCATGGTGGGTATCATTTATTACTGCAATTATTTTAACAGGTTTTGTAGGTGTATTGGTAGAGAAATTAGCTTACAAACCCATTCGTAATGCAAGCAGGGTTTCTTTACTCATTACTGCTGTGGGTGTGTCGTTTTTTCTTGAAAATTTATTTTTAGTGTTATTTGGTGGGGTACCAAAGGCTTTTCCTATAGCACCAATATTTCATGGTGTTTTGAATTATAATCAATTATATTTGCCTGTTGTTAGTATTTACACCCCTATTGTTGCACTTGTTTTGTTATATATGCTGCTTTATATCTTGCATCATACAAAATACGGTATGGCTATGCGCTCAATCGCACTGGATATTGATACAACAAGTTTAATGGGTATAAATGTAGATATAGTTATCTCTTTGGTTTTTTTTATAGGCTCTTCTTTGGCTGCTGTTGGCGGGATATTATGGTCCACACAGTATCCTTCAATAAATCCATTAATGGGTATAATGCCAGGGCTTAAAGCATTTGCTGCTGCAGTTTTAGGTGGTATAGGGGATGTTGCTGGAGCTGCGATCGGTGGACTAATTCTTGGAATAGCAGAAGTTTTAATAGTAGCATTTTTCCCTAGTTTGGCTGGTTATAAAGACGCATTTGCATTTTTGTTATTAATACTTGTGCTTTTGTTTAAACCTACTGGTATTATGGGAAAAGAACTTGAAAGGAAGAGATTTTAATATGAAAAGAAATACAATTTTAACAATCTTAAGTATAATATTACTGTTTGTTTTTTTATATTATGCAAGTCATCACTTTAGTCGTTATACAATAATTATACTAAATAATATAGCTATTACTATGATACTGGCTGTTAGCTATAATCTGATCAATGGTATTACTGGACAATTTTCTCTTGCTCCAAATGGTTTTGCTGCAGTTGGTGCCTATACTGCTGCACTTTTGAGTTTGACGCCAGCACAAAAACAAGCAATGTTTATAATAGACCCTATTATGCCTTTTTTGGGCTCAATCCACCTGCCTTTTTTGGCTGCACTTATAGTTGCTGGACTTGTAACAGCTTTTTTTGGATTTATTTTGGGATTTCCTGTGTTTAGAACAAGAGGCGATTACCTTGCTATTGTTACACTTGGATTTGGTATTGTTATAGATATTGTTGCAAACAATGCAATTACAATAACAAACGGCCCTTTAGGTCTAAAAGGCATATCAAACTATACGAATGTTTGGTGGAGCTATGGATGGCTTGTATTTACTATTTTTGTAGTTATGAGTATAATAAACTCCAATTACGGTAGAGCTATGAAAGCAATAAGAGACGATGAAGATGCAGCTGTAGCTATGGGCATAAATACATTTAAAATGAAAATGATCGCTTTTGTTGTAGGTGCTTTTTTTCAGGGTGTTGCAGGAGGTTTGCTTGCACACTTAATTACAACTATTTCTCCAACACTTTTTACATTTTTCTTAACATTCAATTTGCTTGTAATTATAGTTATGGGTGGTCTTGGTAGCATAACAGGAACAGTTATAGCTACAATCGTTATTGTTTGGGGATCAGAACTGCTTAGAGTATTTGATCAACCAATGCATATATTTGGTATAACAACACCAGGCATACCTGGCTTAAGAATGATCATTTTTGCTTTACTGTTAATTTTAACCATGCTTTTTGCAAGAGAAGGAATAATGGGAAAGAAAGAATTCTCATGGGATTGGCTATTTAATGCTATAAAAGGTGGCATAAAAAATGGAAAATAATATACTTGTATGCGAACATATTACAATGAAGTTTGGTGGTCTTGTTGCTCTAAATG
This sequence comes from Desulfurella sp., assembly GCF_023256235.1. NCBI lineage: Bacteria > Pseudomonadati > Campylobacterota > Desulfurellia > Desulfurellales > Desulfurellaceae > Desulfurella > Desulfurella sp. The sequence goes on along the minus strand of NZ_JAGDWY010000015.1, from coordinate 7,154 downwards.
ATGTTAGTTTAAATGTTACCAAATCAAGCATAACTGGTTTAATTGGACCCAATGGCGCAGGAAAAACTACAATGTTTAATGTTATAACATGCAACTTGAAACCAACCTTAGGAAATATTTTTTTTGAAGGCAAAAATATAACAGGTTTTAAGCCTTATAAAATTGTACCTCTTGGTATGGCAAGGACATTTCAAAATATAAGATTATTTGAAAATTTAACCGTTCTTGAAAACATAATGATAGGTTTTGCACATAAAGTTAAATATAGATTATTTGAGCCAATTTTAAAAACACCAAAATTTTTAAATCAAGAAAAAGAAATAAAAATAAAAGCGCTTGAATTATTAGAAAAGGTAAATTTAAAAGAAAAAGCGCATTTAAAAGCAACAGGTCTGTCTTATGGAGAACAAAGAAAAGTTGAAATTGCAAGAGCTCTTGCAACTTCGCCAAAACTACTACTTTTAGATGAGCCTGCAGCAGGCATGAACCCAAGTGAAAAGATAGCCTTAATGTACTTTATAAAAGAAATTAAAGATTCATTCAATCTAACCATACTTTTGATAGAACACGATATGAAGTTTGTAATGGGAATCTGCCAAAAAATTTATGTACTTGACTATGGTGCTAAAATTGCAGAAGGTACACCTGAAGAAATTCAAAAAAACCCAAAAGTTATAGCGGCTTATTTAGGGGAAGCAAATGTTAAAGGTTAAAAATTTAAATGTTTTTTATAAACTTATACACGCAGTAAACGATATATCTTTTGACGTGCCTGAAGGCAAAATAGTAACATTAATAGGACCGAACGGTGCTGGAAAATCAAGTACGCTGAAATCCATTGTGGGACTTGTAGCATCAAGTGGTCAAATAAATTTTTTATCGCATAATATATCAAAAGAAAAAACATACCAGCGAATTAAACGTGGCATAGCACTCGTGCCAGAAGGTAGAAAAGTTTTTGTTAATCTGACAGTTCTAGAAAATTTACGCATTGGGGCATTTAATAAACCAGCTTCTACATTAGAAGAAAAATATGAACGGATTTTTCAAATATTTCCTATATTAAAAAAACGTGCCAAACAATATGCTGGAACACTTTCTGGTGGTGAACAACAAATGTTGGCTTTAGGCAGAGCCCTTATGAGTGAGCCTTCCCTTTTAATGCTTGATGAACCATCGCTTGGTTTGGCACCAAAAGTTGTACAAGAAGTTTTTGAGATAATCCAGCACTTAAATCGTGAAGGTATGACAATTTTGCTTGTAGAGCAAAATGCAGCAATGGCATTAAAAATTGCTCATTATGGTTATGTACTTGAGGCAGGCAAAATTGTGCTTGAAGATGTTGCCCAAAACTTGTTACAAAACGAAGATGTAAGAAAAAGTTACCTGGGGGAGATGTAAAATTAGCATAGAATGTATTTTTGATAATATTTACAAAATAGAAGTACCCCTGCCTCAAAACCCCCTTAAATCAATAAACTCTTATGTGATAAAAGGAGAAAGAAGTTTAATTATTGATACTGGTATGAATAGAATTGAATGCGAGCAGACACTAAAATATGCTTTGGCAAAACTAGATATTGATCTTGAAAAAACAGATCTTTTTATTACTCACATGCATGCAGACCATAGTGGATTAATTGGTAAATTATCAACACCACAATCAATTGTATATTTTACCAAAGAAGATGCGCCATACATATTAGGCACAAACTGGGAAGAATTCTGGCTTGAAGAAGCAAATTATGCAAAAAAATTTGGGTTTCCAATAGATTCTCTGTCAAATGCAATAAAAAAACATCCAGGTTATAAATACGCTTTAAGGGGCAATCTTCTTTCAAAAATTTCTTATGTTGAAGATCAGCAGGTACTAAATTACGGCAACTTGGAACTTAAATGTATTAAAACACCAGGCCACACGAAAGGTATTGTATGTCTATATGAAGCTAATAAAAAATTATTTTTTTCGTCGGATCATGTGTTAGAAGATATAACTCCAAATATATCTGCAGCATACGAAAACAAAAACCCTCTAAAAGAATATCTAGAAAGTCTTGATAAAGTTTATAATTTTGATGTAGATATGGTTTTGCCTGGACACAGAAGAATTTTTTATAATTTACAAAAAAGAATTGATGAGCTTAAAAAACACCATGAAGAAAGATTAAATGAAGTATTGAATCTTATTGATACAAAAACTCCAAATGATGCCTACAAAGTAGCCTCACTGATGCATTGGGATATAAAGTACAAAAACTGGGAAGATTTTCCTATTGCTCAAAAATGGTTTGCACATTCAGAAGCACTAGCGCACCTGTTGTATCTTGTTGATACAAACAAAGCAAAAATCTTAATCCAAGACGATAAATACTATTTTTTAAAAACTTGACATTTATTTTTCTAAGTAATATAAGATTAAATAATTTAATTAAGAAAGGAGTTTGTTATGCAAATAGCGTATCTTTTAAAGCCAAAATCCCAAAGAAGAAAAGAACAATTAAAACCTACTCAACCCTTACCTTTTGGTCAATTAAGAACTGATCACATGTTTTTGATTGATTATGAAGATGGAGAATGGCAAAACGCACGTATTGTACCATATGAGCCATTTACTATATCACCTGGTGCAATTGCACTACACTATGGACAGGCTTTATTTGAAGGTGCAAAAGCTTTTATGCATCCAGATAATGAAATCTATACATTCAGAATAGATAAAAATGCAAAAAGATTAAATAAATCAGCCGAAATTCTCTGTATGCCATCCATTGATGAAAACCTTCAAATAGAAGCCATACACGCATTGATAGATGTTGATAGATTGTGGCTTCCAATTCAGAATGGTGCTTCACTATACATTAGGCCATTTATGTTTGCAACTGAAGATTCTTTAGGTGTGCATCCAAGTAAGTCTTATAGATATGCAATCATTTTATCACCAAGCGGTCCATACTACCCAGAAGGATTTACTAAACCAATCAGGCTTCTTATAACCAAAAAATTTCACAGAGCTGTAAGCGGTGGCACTGGTGAATCAAAAGCCGCAGGCAACTATGCTGCATCTTTGAGAGCTGGAGAGTTTGCAAAACAATTTGGTGCAAGCCAGGTTCTTTATTTAGATGCTCAAAATAAATACATTGAGGAAGCTGGGGCAATGAATCATTACCATATAGAAAAAGATGGGACAGTAGTTATACCTGAGTTTACTGATACGGTATTAAGAAGTATTACTTCTGAATCTATTATTGAATTACAAAACTCTTTAGGACTTAAAGTAATACAAAAAAGAGTTGCTTTAGACGAATTCATTGAAAAAATTAAAAGTAAAGAAATAATTGAAGCAGGTGGATTCGGTACAGCAGCTGTAGTATCACCTGTTGGTGAATATGTTTTTGAAGACAATAGTATTTTAACTGTAGGAGATGGTTCTATTGGAGCATACTCAAGAAAAATTTACGAGTATTATACTGGTTTACAAACAGGAAAAATTGCTGCACCTAATGGTTGGCTAAAAAAAGTAGAAAAAAGAATTTAAAGCTTTAAGACGCAAAGTTTTGGCTTTGCGTCTTTTTATGCAAAGAATATATATAAATAATCAAAAGTGATAAAATTATAAAAAAAGAACCAATTAAATCTGGTAAGCTGAATTTTTCATGTAGTTGAATATATGATTCTATCATTGCAAATACAGGTATTGCCAGTGATGATAAGCCAACTATACTTGCTGGGAGTTTTTTTAATAGAAAAATCCATAAAAACCATGCAAAAGCCGTAGCTATTATACCCGTGTAGAGAATTGCAAAAATTAAATAACTATTTAAAACAACAGTTCTTTGATAAGGTATCAAAACGTTAAACAAAATAACAACTAAAACGACAAATACCATTTGCCAAAATGTAAGAGAAAATACATCCCAATGAGGATATTTTTCCCAAATAATTACAGAAACTACATTTCCGATACCCCAGCTTACACCATATAGTATTGCGAATAAATATCCCAAAACACTCGCCCTGAAATACCAGGGCTGCATTATAAGCACAAGACCCAAAAAAGATAAGCTAATGGGAATATATTTTATTTTTTCCAGCTTTGTTTTTAAAATTAATCTTTCTAATAATATTGTCCAAAAGGGCATAATATAGCCCAAAACAGTTACTTTTCCAGCAGATGAATAAACCAAAGCCAAATTGTAAAAAACAACAGGTAAAGCATTTTGAAATAAACCCAATAAAAAAGCCCATTTTATACTTTTTGGTTTTTCAAGTTTTTTCATAAATGCTGTAATTAAAAATAAAAACAAAAATCCCACTAAAACTCGCCAGAGTGTAAATTCAAAAGGACCAATATAGTTTAGTGCAATCTTTGTAACAACAGCAGTATACGACCAACCAAGGATTAATAAAACAAAAGCAACATACAGCATATCTTATTCTTTTGTTTGCCTAAACCAAACAGGCGTATCTTCAAGTTGTTTTGCT
>NZ_JAGDWY010000015.1:0-2662 GCF_023256235.1 Desulfurella sp. | reverse complement strand
GCCAATCTGAATAATATATGATCGTTTGCGTAAGATGACATAAATTGAACACCAAGCGGTATATTTTGTGAGCTAATTCCAGCTGGAATACTCATTGCAGGCAATCCAGTTTGATTTGCAAGTTGTGTAAATGGAAATACACTTAATTGCTTAAAAGCTATCTTTTTTATAATTGGTTTTATATATGAACTTAAATTAGCAGTTGATACTGTTTTTAATGCTAATTCTTCAAAACTTGATGGCAATAAACTACCTAATTTTATATGAGGATTTGCAAGTGTTGGTGTCATATAAATATCGTATTGTTCAAAAAAACCTCGCATTAAGTAAGCCGTTTGATCCCAGAAATGCTTTATATAAACATTCAATTTTGAATGAAGACTATCGCCAATTTTTGCAAGTATGTATGTAGAAGGTTCGACATCTTTAATTGTAATCTTTCTTTGTAATTTGTTTTCAAGATAATCTATTAAAAATGATGTTTCTATAAACATAGCATCAATGTATGTATCGTATAGTCTGGCAAAATCTAGCTGCGGTAGCGTTTCTTCTACTGTATGACCTAAGTCTTCCAATGTTTTTGCTACTTTATAAGTTGTTTCTATCATCTGACTATCTACATTGCCAAGATATGAATTGGTATTTAAAGCAATTTTAAGTGGCTTTAATGGCTTATCAAGCTCTTTGAAAAATGATTCTACTGGTTTTTTAAAATAAATTGGCCCATCAAAACCATATTCTATATCCAAAAAAAATGCACTATCCCTTACAGTTTTTGTTAAAACATGATTTACAACAAGACCCATCCATGCATCAAAAAACTCACTACCCATTGGCGTAAAATACCTTGAAGGTTTAAAACCAAATAATCCACACATAGAGGCGGGAATCCTGATTGAGCCACCACCATCGTTACCAGTAGCCACACTAACCATCCCGCTTGCCACACTTGCAGCTGAACCGCCGCTTGAGCCACCCGGTGAATATTCCAAATTAAACGGGTTTCTTGTGGGTCCAAATAGTTTAGGTTCGGTTGTTCCCATTAAAGCAAACTCAGGGACATTCGTTTTTCCTAACGCAACACATCCTGCATCCAAAAGTCGCTTTACAAATGTGGATGTTTTTTTAGAAATATAATTATTTAAAAGTCTTGAGCCCATAGTTGAGCATGTATTTTCAATTTCATGCAAACTGTCCTTTAGCAAAATTACTACACCATAAAGCGGTTTATTTTTATCAGATGTTTCTATTTGTTTTTTAGCTAAATCGTAATGAGTACATATTACTGCATTAAGTATAGGGTTTAATTTTTCAATTTTTTCTATAGCTGCTTCTAATACTTCAAATGGGCTAACATCTTTTTTTGCTATAAGACGAGCAATACCTATAGCATCATACTTTACATATTCGTTTATTTTCATATTAATATTATACAATATTTAAAAAATTAATTCAAGCTTATAAAGCTACTTATTGCAACATTTTACTAAAAGTTTGCTTAAATATTCTTCAGATAATCTTGGAGGCATTTTGCCATGAGAATAAAAGTAATATGCATCAAAACCCATTTTCATAAATTTCGGAATTTTACCACTAAGTGTTAAATCTCTATTTCCTCCATACATCCAGTCTGATAAAATTAAAGTTGCATTTTCTCCTCTATTCATGATACATAAAATTTCTGGTTTAAATGGCATAATTACATTTTTTTGTGTGATTTCGCTTATAATAACACTTGCTGCTGTATGAGATTGCTTAACTGCAATGTGACCTAATTTTGGCATCGAAAAAGCATTTATATCACCCGCTGCAAAAATATTTTCATACTTAACATGCCTCATATATTTATCTGTAGGAATAAAACCAGCCTCATCAGTTAAATTTGAATCAATAAGAAATTGAGGTCCTTTGTATGGTGGAATTATTATAGCCATATCACATTCAAGTTTTGTAGAATCTTCAAATTCTACATATTCTTTATCAATGCGCTTTAAAACTTTATTAGTTACCACATTAATATTACTTTTTTTAATTATCGGCTCCATATCTTTATGAACTTTTTCTCCTACATCTTCAAAAAAAATCTTACCTGGTGTAAAAACTGTAATACTTGTTTCGTGTCTTCTATTGTGTTTTCTTAGATAATAGTCAAGCATAAACATAATTTCGCCAATTGGTCCTTCGCATGGTGCAGCAAGTGTCTTTACAGTTGATGCACTACCCCACTTTGTAAGACAGGCTCCAATAACTATTTTTTTACCAATAGATGATGCTCTTCTATCTAAAAATCTTAAAGCTTGTGTATAATCACATATAGAATAACCATACTCATTAAAACCTTCTATTGCATCGTAATCTTTAACAGCCCCAACACTTATTAATAGATAATCATAATCAACAATGGTATCATCTGTTAAAATAACTTGATTTAATTGCGGTTTTATTAATTTAACTTCTTTTCTTATAAATTTATGATTGAATTTTTCAATAGTTGAACCAATTGGTATAAGTGCTTCATTTAAAGCCCTTTCTCCAAAGGCAACTTCAGGTAAAATTGGCTTTGATAGACTAAAAATACTCGAATCAATAACAGTAAGCTCAATATTTTCTTTTAATTTTTTTGCTAAGCTATAAAATGCTACAAATCCAGCAAAACCGCACC
>NZ_JAGDWY010000014.1:1764-2567 GCF_023256235.1 Desulfurella sp. | reverse complement strand
CTTGCTCATTAACTGTTATTGCATCTCCATTAGTCTTTTTTATAATATCTATGATTTGGTTTGAACGAATAGGTTCATTAATAGCAATTCCTTCTGCTAATGTGTATTTTTCGTCGACTTTTTGTGGCACTTTTAAGTTTTCTTTATATTGTTTAAAAATTGGCGCACAATTCTCGGATTGAATAGCAATTAATTTTGGCAGATTATCTATGTAACCATTTTGAGCAAGATCCATAAACCCCAAATAAACACCAATGAACATGGTTCCGTTGCCCGTTGGTATAAAAATGTAATCTGGAATCGAGTCATTCAATTGCTCAAAAACCTCAAAAGCAAGTGTTTTTGTACCTTGAAAAAAGAATGGGTTGTAAGTATGACTTGCATAATAAGTATTTTTTGCATCTTGTAGGGCTTTTTGTGCAGTTTGTAGGCGATTTCCATTTACTATATTTAGTTTAGCACCATATGCTTTGACTTGCGTTAATTTTGCAATGGATGTATCTTGCGGTACATATATTTCACATTCTATTTTCGCTTTTGCACAATAAGCAGCGATTGCGCATCCTGCGTTTCCAGAAGAATCTTCAATAACTTTTTTTACACCAATTTCATTTGCTTTGCTTATAAGAACGCTGGCTCCTCTGTCTTTATAAGAGCCTGTTGGGAACAAATAATCTAATTTCAATAAAACATTACCAGAGCTAGTTGAATAATCTACAATAGGCGTAAAACCTTCATTAAAAGAAACTATATTGATATCATTTTCTATAGGTATAGCTTCTCTATAGCGCCACATTGTTGGT
>NZ_JAGDWY010000014.1:643-1754 GCF_023256235.1 Desulfurella sp. | reverse complement strand
GGTCTTCTGTTAATTTCATTAAATTTAAGGATAGCCTTAAAATCAATGTCCAGTAAACCAGAACATTCACATTGCCAGACAGATTCATTCATTGAATATTTTTTTCCGCATTTATTACATAAGAGCATATTTACTCCCTACAAAATTTTACAACATTTTTTGCTAAACAATCCGTGGCATCAATTATTTGAATGTGCTCTTGTTTGTATGGTATCAATATAGGAATTTCAGTGCATGCTGCAATCAATAAATCAAATTTGTTTTTTACTATATTACTTAAAGCTTTATTAAATGCTTCTATCCCGGAATTTATTGAGTTTGCTTTCACATCGTATATAGCTTTCATGATTAAGCTTTGCGTATTTTCATCAAAATTTTCGATTTTTACACCGTTTTTCTCAAAAAAATCATGATAAACCTTGCCAAGTAATGTTCCATCTGTTGCTAAAATTCCTAACTTGGTAAAATGGTATCTTTTTATTTCATTAAAAGCAGCTTCAACAATACTTATAAAAGGCTTATCAATATTTTTTCTTAATTCATTAATAAAATAATGTGCTGTATTACATGGCATGCAGTAAACATCAATGTTAAAACCTTTTTTTAGGTTATTCGCAGATTCTAAAAGATAAGGCAAAGGATTTTCTCCTTCACCCTTTAAGTATTTGGTTCTATCTGGTATCTGAGCGTAACTATCAATAACTACATGCAGATTTTCTTGATCATTTTTTGCATTAGTATGTTTAATAATTTTTGAGTATAAATCTATCGTTGCAAGTGGGCCCATGCCACCTATAATGCCTACAATTTTTGCTTTCAATTCCATTTTGACATATCTATTTCATTTTCAAGCTTTGCTACAAATGTAGTGGCAGTTAGATCCCCAAGAACGTTTGTTGCAGTTCTTGCCATGTCAAGTAAGGCATCGATACCAAAAATCATGGCATAGGCAAGTGTTTCTGGTCTTCCAGGTTCTACTTTTAAGCCAACGGAATTTAATACTAAAAGTAGCATAATAGCGCCCGCTGCAGGTACACCAGCTGTACCAATTGAGGCTAAAATTGCTGTTAATATAACTATCAGTTGTTGTGTTAAAGTTAAGTGAAGACCT
>NZ_JAGDWY010000014.1:0-633 GCF_023256235.1 Desulfurella sp. | reverse complement strand
GACCTATGGCTTGAGCTACAAACAAAGCACATACACCTTCGTATAAGGTTGTACCATCCATATTAAATTTTGCACCAAGCGGTAACGTAAAAGCGCTAACTGCTTCAGAGATGCCCATCTTTTCTTGAGCTGTAGCGATTGTAACAGGCAGTGTAGCATCCGAGCTTCTTGTTGTAAATGCCATCAAAAATGGTTCTTGAGCTTTTTTCAAAAATTTCCAGAAATTTACTTTTAATAGACTTAGCGTGCCACCATAAAATATAATAATCTGGAATATTAACGCTATATATACAACTAAAACTACATAAGCAAGCGGTCCTACTGCTTTTGGTCCTACTGTCCCAATCGTGTAAGCCATTAATGCAAAAACACCTATGGGCGCATATTCTAATATCCACCTTATCATTTTAAAAATTACTTCTGTAGAACTGTGGAATACTTGAAATAGCGTTTCTCCAGATGCTTTCAATTTTTCATTGTTGCTATCTCTAACAAAAGCCAAAGCAATGCCAAATAATAAACTAAAAAATACTATGGGTAATATATCACCTTTAGCCATAGCTTCAATAAAATTAGTAGGTACAATATTAAGTAAAACATCGATAATAGATGGCGCTTGAAGGTGTTTTAATG
>NZ_JAGDWY010000013.1 GCF_023256235.1 Desulfurella sp. | reverse complement strand
AAATCAAGCAAAAATATAAAAATGCTTATTTTTTTACATTTGCAAATTGTTATAAATTATGGAACTAATAAAAGTTAAAAGCTGTTTTTATTTTATTTTATAACATGTTGAAGTTGTTTAAAAAATGTTTAAACAATTGAGAACCCGAACCAAAAAATAAACCGCTGTTTTGAGCTAATGTTTCAGAATAACTAATAGCAGAGTATTTATCTAAAGTTCTTTTTTCCGTTTTGGTAGAAAAACCGCAAAAAGGAACCGGTTCAGGGGTATGTTTTTTTAGTCTAACCTGATTATAATGATCAGGTAAAATCATTAATGTATAGTCGCCGAATTTTTTTAGTCCTTCAAGTACTCCTCCTGCTATAAATTTATCGAAATCTTCTATAGCTCTAAGCTTTTTATCTATGGAACCTTCATGCGAAGCTTCGTCTGTAGCTTCTACATGAATATAAACAAAATCTCCGTCATGCAAAGAATTCATCCCATATTCAACTTTGCCTGCATAATTTGTGTCTAAATAACCTGTAGCGCCAGGGACATTGATAACTTTAAGTCCTGCATATTTTCCTATGCCTTTGACTAAATCTACGGCCGAAATGACCGAACCTTCGAGTCCGTATGCCTCTTTAATAGTAGGCATGGAAGGCTTATATCCCTGACCCCAGAGCCAAATAGAATTTGCAGGCAATTTGCCTTCTGCAATTCTTTTTTTATTTACTTCATGATTTTCCAATATTTTTTCAGCTTTTTTCATAACTTCGACTATTTCGGAACTTGAAGGAGTACCGTGAGGAATATAATCGTCGATCTGCAGGTCCGGAATATCATGAGGAGCAACTGTTTGAAGTCCGTTTATATTTATATTTTTAACTACAAGCAGATGTCTGTAGCTAACTCCTGAATAAAATCTAAATCTATCGCTCCCGAGTTCTTGCCTAAGCGAATCTATAATCTGCTTTGCCTCTTCGGTCGTAATATGACCGCCGGAGTAGTCATGCATATATTTTTTGCCGTCTTTTTCAAGTATATAGACATTGTTTTTTAAATATAAATATGAACCATCTTTTGTTAGAAACCTGTAGGTACAGCTTGTTGATTCATCCGTTTTTAAAGCGGATAATTTTTCTAAAATATTATGTTTGTCATCTTCGTGAATTTTGCTAAACCAAAATAATGGATCTGATAGTTCTTCTTTTGTATAGCCCGTTAAGGATTCAACATAAGTATTTTCCAGTAAATCAATGCTTATTATTTCTACATTTTCGCCTTTTATACTAACTATTGATTCATAAATAATTATGGGTAACTTTTTAAATAATGCATCTTTCATATTTTTAAACTTTTCTTACATAACTAAATTTATTATAGCAAATTTATTGAAATGGGCAAATTTTTAAAATTTAGAGTTGCCTTTCAAAATCACCTGATTTGCCACCACTTTTTTTAAGCAGATAAATATCTGTTATTTCAATTGATTTATCTATGGATTTACACATATCGTAAATAGTTAAAGCAGCAATAGAACAGGCACACAAACTTTCCATTTCAACACCCGTTTTTGCTGTTATTTTTGCGGTAGAAATCACTCTTATTGTACAATCTTCGTCGTTTAATTCAAAATCAATGTTTATTTGCTCAATATTTAACGGGTGGCACATCGGTATCAAGTGTGGCGTTTGCTTTGCACCCATTATGCCTGCTGTACTTGCCACAGACAATACATCCCCTTTTTTAACTGTACCTTCTTTAACTGCAATGTATGCTTGTTTAGATAGTCTAACAATAGCTTGCGCGCTAGCAATTCTAAGCGTTGCCTCTTTGTTTGATACATCTACCATGGTAGGCTTGTTTTGTTTATTAAAATGCGTAAATTCCACTTTTTATCCTCCAATATTAGAAAAAGATTGATGGATATTTGTTGTAAGCAATTGATGTTGTTTTGGTTTTTTTGTTATAGACTTTTTTAGTAATTCTTTTATTTGTTCTAAATCTTTTTGTTTTAACACATCTTTAAAATTGATTTTTATATCGTGTCCAAGACACAGTATCAGATTTCCATCAGAAGATAGTCTAATTCTATTGCAAAAAGCGCAAAAATTGTGAGATAAAGGTGTAATAAAGCCAACGCGTGTATTTTCAATTTCGCAATATTGACTTGGCCCATTTGTTTTATAGCTTGTTTGTCTAAGACTGTGTTTATTTTTAATTATACTTTTTATTTCATCTATGGATACAAAATTTTCTTTAAAATTTTCATTAAAATCTGTTGGCATATATTCTATAAATCTTATCTCGTAATTTCTTGATATAGCAAAATTCAGTAAATTTTCTATGCACTCAATATTGTAGGTACGCATAATTACGCTGTTGATTTTTGTATTTGTAAAGCCTGCTTTATCAAGTTCATCAAAACCTGACATTACATCGTCTAAATTGCCAAGCCTTGTAATTGATCTAAATTTATCTTTATCAAGCGTATCAAGACTAACCGTAACTCTATTGAGTCCGCTTTCTTTAAGCAATTGTGCATAGTGTTTTAGCAAACTACCGTTTGTTGTAAGTGATATATCGCTATAGCCAATATCTTTTAACATCTTGATAAGCCTGTATATGTGCTTTCTAACCAAAGGTTCTCCACCGGTTAATTTAATTTTTCTAACACCAAGATCATATGCGGCTTTTGCAAACAGCACAATTTCTTCATAAGTCAAAATCTCGCTCATATCTTTGAAAGGTACACCTTCAAGCGGCATACAATACACACACCTGTAATTGCATCTGTCTGTAACGGATATCCTTAAGTAATCTATTTTTCTACCAAAAGGATCTATCAACTGTTCCACTTTTTTATCATCTCCAAAAAATGCTCATAATCATTATACAGTACATCCGATATGCTTGTAAAGCCATAAGCACCAATGCCTTTTATGCTATCTATATTGGATAATTTTATACCACCTATAAGGTACGCTGGCTTTTTAGATAAACTAACCATTTGTTTGGCAAGTTCTGTTCCGATTACCACTGTGTCTTTTGTGCTTGTTTCAAATATTGCCCCAACACCGATATAATCTACAAAATCAACTTCCGGGCTTAAAACTTGCTCTATAGAGTGTGTTGATAAACCAATGATAAAGTTATTAGGCACGATTTTTCTCAAACTTGATGGTGGTATATCATCTTGTCCCACATGAACACCATCTGCGCCAACAATCAAGGCAATATCTACTCTATCATTTACAATCATCAAAACATTGGCCTGTTTTGTAAGACTTCTTATTTGAAAACATTCATTTAGCATTTGCTTGCTTGATAGATTTTTTGCCCTGTATTGAATCATCTGTGCGCCAAAATTTAATAGCTTTTTGCATGTGCCTATACTATCTGTTTCAAGCGTTATTCCATAGAAACCTTTTGGTAAATCCATAGTGCTACCTCATATAAATTTTTAAATATATAAGATGCTTTTGTTGTCGATTTATACTTTTTGCCTTCTCCAGTTAATACCAAAATTGGCTCAATATCCGCATTTAAGCCTAGCTCAATATCCGTTTCTTTATCACCTATAACATATGAGCCTTCTTTTTTTATATTAAAATCAGCAATTGCTTGATCGATTAAAGCTGTTTTTGGTTTTCTGCAAGCACAATTATCTTCAGGCAAATGCGGGCAATAGTAAAAAGCATCTATCAAATTCGAACAACGTTTGTTTATTATCTCGTGCGTCTTTCTTACAAATTCTTCGCTAAAGTATCCGCGCGCAATACCTGATTGATTTGTAATTATTATAATTTTATAGTGCATTCTGGCAAATAACTCAAGAGCTTTTTTTGTGTAAGGCAAAAGTCTAATATCACTAAAGCGCTTCAAATACCCTGCGTCTTTAATAATTGTACCGTCTCTATCCAGAAAAACTGCTAGGTTTTCCATCTATTGTGCATCCATAAGTATTTTGTTGGCTCTTTTTTTATCCAATCTTCAAATTCTGCGTAAATGCTACGCATTATTGTATATACGGCTTGCCTAAATGGCTCATCTTTTGGATATATAGGTTTTTTTATAACTATCTTGTATGTTTTGCCTTCTTCTTTTAAATATGCTGGCAAGATTGGCGTTTTATTTTTGTATGAAAGCACAGCTATGCCTTCTGATGATTTTGCCTTTTTTCCAAAAAAATCCACTTCCAAACCTTTTGAGCCTCCATACTGATCTGCAAGTATTCCAAGTATCTGATTTTTTTTAAGCATATTTAAAAATTCAAAAGTTGAAAGCCTGGATGATACAATATTATTACCACAAGACTGTCTTAAATTTAAAACAAGCCTGTCAAGAGCCATATTATCAAGTGGTCTTACCATTACATTAATTGGTTGCTTTAATACAGCAAAACCACACACAAGCATCTCAAAATTGCCAAAATGGGCAGTTGTAAAAATAACGCCTCTATTATTCGCTAAAGCTTCTTCAAAGTTTTCCAATCCTTCTATCTTAAAATGTTTTTCTATGAATTTTTTATTCCCCAGATATTTAATGTTTACCGCAACCATTTTAGCAAAATAAAGGTAAGTTTTAAAAAGTATATTTTTTGCTTTTACTCTATCAACACCTAAGGCTAATTCAATATTTTTCAAACCAATTTTTTTTCTGCTTGTCAAAATAAAATATAGCAAAATACTTATAATGCTAAAAAAACAAACTAATACATGATATGGTAAAGCTCTAAATAATCTAAAAATAAATTTCATTTTAAAATAAGCCTTTCATACAAGCTTTCCAATTTATCTATTTTTTTTTCTATTGTCAAATGTTCTGTTGCAAATTTATAAGCATTATTTATCAAATTGCTATCTTTGCCAATATAGGCTTTAATTAAGCCATCTGATAAGCTTTTTTTTGTAGGCTCAACCAAAATTCCTCTGTGGTCTTCGAGTAGTTCTGGTATAGCACCAATATTTGTACCAATAACCGGTACTTTTCTAAAAAATGCTTCTATTATAACATTAGATAGAGCTTCTTTTAAAGATGGTACAACCAGGTAATCAAACGCGCTCATAAAGCGTCCTGCATTTTCAACAAGACCATATATTTTTACTCTGTCTGATATACCAAGCATTTTGCATTTATCTAAAAGATTGTGTGTATCTTTGCCAATTATTGCAAGTGTGGCATTTAATTTTGAAACAGCAAAAGATTCAAGAAGCAAATCATGGCCTTTGTAGCTTGAATAATTTGCAATAATACCAAATACAAAACCATCTAAACCAAGATATTGCCTTGCAGCTTTTCTATCTATATATTCAAGTGAGTTTTGATCTATGGCGCTATAGATTATATGAATCTTTTTTTTACTTATAAAAATCTTTCTTAGTGAGCGTTCAACTGCCATAGCATTTGCAATATACGCATCAATTTTTGGGTTTAGATATTTGAATAAATTTTGTGGCGTAAAAATAACACCGCGTTGGACAACTAGTTTTTCTTTTTTCCTAAATCCAACAGATTTTAAACCTATTGCATGACCTTTTGGGTGGTGTGTATGAATTATATCAATGTCTTGCTTTTTTAAAAAATCCTTTATGATTTTTGCAGATCTGTTATTATCATCAAAAATCTCTATAATTTCGCAATATCCATTAAGATTTTTGTAAACATAAGAATCTTTAATTGTTGCTACAAAAACTCTATGGTTTCGCTTTATGAGCTCTTTAGTATTTAATACAACCTGATTTGCCCCACCAGAAAGAGAAAATGCTGGTTCTATTTGCAATATATTCATTTTTTCATTTTTGATACATGCTCGTGGTGTTTTATAAACTCCACAATGCCTTTGTAGTCATCAATGTACCTTGTTGGTACACCAAAGTGTCTTTGAGGCTCATCTGTTACAACAAGTATAACATTTTCTATACCACTTTGCACAAGAGGCGTATAGCTAAATTCGCTTCTATAGACTTCAATTTTTGGTATATCCTCAAGCTTATAGCCTTCTACAAATACATAATCGCAATAATCAAAAAAGGATAGAATCTCTTTGAGCGCTTTTTCTTTATCAACATCTTGAATTAATGCCCATTTATTTTGAGAAGATATAGCAACACAACTTGCCCCAGCCGATTTCAATCTATATGTATCTTTACCCTTATGATCTATCTCAAAATCATGCGCATCATGCTTTATAGCTCCTACCAATTTATTTTCTTTTTTAAGCTCAGCTATAATATGCTCTATTAAAGTGGTTTTTCCCACATTAGAATGTCCAATTACGCCTAACACATAACTCATTTTGAAACCTCCAAAAATCATTATATGAGTTAATAAAGATTAGTCAAACTTTAGCTTTTGCTGTGTTGTTAATGTAAATTACAATGAGATTTTTCTTGCAAATTTGTATTTTTTGTGTATATTACCTTAATCTAAGAGTGACATTTGAGGAGGTTTTAGACAATGTCAAACTTATTGAACAAAAGCTTTAAAACAGCAGCATTAGCAGTAGTAGTAGCATCAAGCTTAACACTTGCGTCTTGCCAAAAAAAACAGGCAACAAACGCAACTAACACTACAAACACTACTAATGTAACAAATGCAACAAACGCAACAGCTGCACCAGCCAATGCAACAAATGCAACAAACGCAACAAAATAAGTTGCGTGAAACTTTTTGTGCACAAAAGGTGTCAAGCAGGGCAGCTTTAGGCTGCCTTTTTCTTTTTAAT
>NZ_JAGDWY010000012.1 GCF_023256235.1 Desulfurella sp. | reverse complement strand
CGAATGCGTTCATCTCACATCACACTTTAAAATCCTCAATCCATTATTTGAATTTATAACCCCTCCTTCAAAAATGAATAAAATGAAAAAATGAATTCCTTATTATTGAAAATTTAATAGTGTTGACTTAAATATAATTAAGGCAGGGAGGTTATTCTATATGGATATCTTTAAAATTAATGCTACAAGAAATGGTTCAGAGTTATATTTTATTCCATTCCCTGAGTTAACTTCCAACACAGGATTTCATTTTAGTATGCATAATCAAAATTATGGTATGCATCTAAAGTTGACCAAGCCAAAGGTAATTCAATCCAGAGCTATAAAGTATGAAGATTTAATAAATATGATTAAACGCTCATCCCCGTCGGTCCTCAGGCAGATAATGAGACTCCCCAGAGGGCATCACAACTATTTTCTCGTAATCCCTTATATTGATCAGAATGCATTCTACTTTAAAGGTGATAGCTCTCGGACTAAGGTTGGAATCAATGAAGGGGTTTTAAAGGGATTCGAAGTTATTGAGAAATCCGATTCTTTCTTTATCCCAAGAGATTTTGATAATGTTGCTAAAGAAGCAGATATAAATTCAGTCTTTGCTATAATTCCCGACACGAATGAAATAACATTTTTTAAGAGTGTGGATAGCAACGCTCTGGGTTATTTTTCCGATATTTCTGAGGCACTAAGTAACGATATAATCTATAAATTAGGCGGGATATTTATAACATATAATTTAACAGACAGTAGATCGCTTATTGAGAATTTTCCAGAACTATGGGAGATTTTTGAGGCCTTTTATCAAGAATTAATAGACAATCACATACAAATATTTGACGAGGGAAAAATTAATGATTTTTTTAATTATTTTTGAAATATCCGTAAATTTAATCTTATTTTGCAAAAAATACTCAACGCATACCTCATCAGCTGCATTTAAAAGTAAACCACAATTTTTTTCTTTTTTCCTAAATGCATCCTGTGCTAAAGCTAAAAGCTCAAATTTATCTAAATCTGGTTTCTCAAAAGTTAAAGTCCCTATATCAACAAGCGAAATTTTATTTTCAAACTCAATTCTATCTGGTTTATATAAAGCGTAAGCTATGGGCAACTTCATATCTGGTGTTGCCATCTGAGCAATAATGCTTCCGTCAATAAGTTCTACTGCTGAGTGAACTATACATTCTTTATGAACAACAACTTCAATTTGTTTGCTATCCACATCAAAAAGCCATCCAGCCTCTATAATCTCAAAACCTTTATTCATCATAGTTGCGGAATCAATTGTAATTTTAGCACCCATATTCCATTTTGGGTGATTAAGAGCCATTTCCTTTGTTATAGCATCAAATTGTTTTTTGTCGGTTAATCTAAAAGGACCTCCAGATGCAGTTAATATAATTTTTTTTAAGTACTGCCTTTTGCCTTCCAAACACTGGTAAATTGCAGAGTGCTCACTATCAATTGGTATTATTTCGACATTGTTTTTTTTTGCTAATTCTGTAAGTATTTTCCCAGCAACTACCAAACTTTCTTTATTAGCTAAAGCAAATTTTTTTTTATAATAAATCGCATAGTAAGAAGGCAGTATACCTGCACTTCCAACAAAAGCATTTATAACAAAATCTATATCATTTTTTGCAATTAATTCAGACAATTCATTTTGTGAAAAAAATTCTATACATGGAAAAAGATTTTTTAACTGAGGGATGTATTCTAACTGTCCTACATAAACATACTTTGGTTTTAGGTTTTCAATTTGCTCTATAGCTTTAGTGATATTTTTATTGAAAGCAATACCAATTATGTTATATTTTGAACCTTTTTTTATAACTTCAATTACATTTTGACCAATTGAACCTGTAGATCCTAATATTAAAATATTTTCCATAAAAACATTAAATATACTAAATATGCTGAAAAAGCAAGACTGTCAAGTCTATCAAGCATACCCCCGTGTCCTGGTATGATATTGGAAGAATCTTTTTTGTTATATATACGCTTTACAACAGACTCAGACAAATCTCCAAAAATACCTGCCATATTAGATACTAAACCTACCCCAAAAGCTACCTTTAAATCAATATTTAAAAAATAAGCAAACATAATAGAAGAAATTGTGCCAAAAATTACGCCACAGATAGCTCCTTCATAAGTTTTATTCGGACTGATATTTGGAGCCAATTTAATTTTTCCAAATGATTTTCCACAAAAATATGCAAATGAATCACCAACCCAGATGCTTACACAAACAAGTAAAAATAGCCATCTACCATTATCTAATTTTACAATGTTTACAAAAAATGTATATAGCGATACATATAATATACCACCAAGCAAATAGTAATGAGTCAAAATTCTATTTTTATCAATACTTTTAAAACCAATAATCATATGTATTAAAAAAATTAACATCAAAACAATAAATATATACTCAAAATAAAACAAAACAGTTGATAAAAATACTGCAGTCAAAACAAAATACAAATATCTTTCTTTTAATCCAGTAAAATTTGACCATTCAAAGTATGATAATAATCCAACCATTAAAATTATAAGATTTATAAGCCACAACGGCGCATATAAAATAATTGCAAGAACAAGAGGTATTAACAGACCTGCACTTATAATTCTTTTAATCATCAAGTCCACCAAATCGTCTTTTTCTTTCTGAAAATTCTTTTATGCAATACTCTAAATCATCTTCATTAAATTCTGGCCAGTATTTATCTAAAAAAATAATTTCCGCATATGCAATTTGCCATAGTAAGAAATTACTTATCCTTTTTTCACCACCAGTTCTAATTAACAAATCAACATCTGGTATATCTTTAGTATATAGGTATTGTTCAAATATATTTTCATCAATATTATCACAATTAAGTTTATTCAAACTAAAATCCATACATATGTTTTTACAGGCTCTTATGATTTCCATATAAGATCCGTAATTTATTGCAAAATTTATCGTTAAATCAGAATTGTTTTTTGTTTTTTCTTGAAGGTTTAATATAGCTTCCTGTTGCTTTTGAGGTAATTTTGTGATATCTCCAATACAGTTAAATTTTATATTTTCCTTCATCATAAAATCTGATTTTTTTCTTATCTGTATACCAAGCAATTTCATTAAAAAATTAACTTCACTTTGCGGTCTTTTCCAGTTTTCTGTAGAAAATGTATATAAAGTCAAATATTCGATTTTTAATTCTTTGGCTTTTTTTGCAATTTTATCAATGATTGTAGAGCCAATAAAATGACCATAAACTCTTTTGTTCCCCTGGAGGTTAGCCCAACGGCCATTGCCATCCATTATTATAGCTATATGTCTGGGAATATTCATTGTATTAAACAGATAAAATCTCTTTTTCTTTTAAGCTAAATAAATTATCTATTTCTTTAATGTATTTATCCGTTAATTTCTGCATTTCATCTTCTTCTTTTTTTAGATCATCTTTGGATATGGCTTTATCTTTTTCTAAATCTTTTAAAATTGTGTTTGCTTTTTTCCTTATGTTTCTAATGTTTACTTTATATTTTTCACTCTCTTGCTTAAGTTGTTTTACAATACTTTTTCTATCTTCTTCGGTTAGTGGTGGCATGTTAATTTTAACAACTTTGCCATCATTATTTGGTGTCAATCCTATATTTGACTTTAAAATTGCCTTTTCAATTGCTTTTAGTAAACTCAAATCCCACGGTTTGATAATTATTGTTGTAGCATCTGGAACCGAAATAGAAGCGACCTGCTTAAGCGGCATTTTTTTTTCGTAACTTTCCACAAGAACATTTTCAACAAGTAAACTGTGAGCTTTACCTGTTTTAAGAGATGTAACATAATGTTTATAGGCTAAAAGAGCTTTTTCCATTTCAGAAGCAATTGGTTTAACTTCATCAATCATACTGCCTCCCTAACTAACTAATGTACCTACCTTTTTGCCTTCTATTATGCTTTTTAAAATACCTTCTTTGTTAATATTTAAAACAATAATAGGCAATTTATACTCCATGCACATAGATATTGCCGTTGAATCCATAACTTTTAAATTTTGATCAAGAACCTGAATGTATGTAATTTCTTCTATTAATTTGGCGTTTTCATAAACCATAGGATCTTTATCATAAACACCATCAACTTTTGTAGCCTTTAAAAGTACTTGAGCACCCATTTCCATTGCCCTGAGCGCAGCTGCTGTATCTGTCGTAAAATAAGGATTTCCAGTACCTGCAACAAAAATTACTACCCTGCCTTTTTCTAAGTGCCTCAAGGCTCTTCTTCTAATATATGGCTCGGATATTTGCCTCATTTCTATTGCACTTATAACACGCGTTGGTACATCAAGCTTTTCTAAACTATCCTGTAAAGCAAGCCCATTTATTACTGTTGCAAGCATACCCATGTAGTCTGCGCTCGCCCTATCCATTCCAAGAGATGCACCTTTAATACCTCTAAAAATATTTCCACCACCGATAACAATCGAAACACTAACCCCCATCTCCCACACTTGTTTAACTTCAACAGATATCTTTTTGATCATTCTATCATCTATACCAAAGGGAAGCTCCCCAAGTAAAGCCTCCCCGCTGAGTTTTAATAAAATATTATTATAAACATACTTGCCCACGACTTATTCTTCTCCCAATTTAAATCTCACAAATCTTCTAAGTATAATATTTTCCCCAAATTTTGCTATGGCATTATTTATCAAATCTCTTACTTTAATCATATCATTTTTTACAAAAGGTTGGTCAAGTACGCAAATTTCCTCAAGGTATTTGTTAATTTTACCTTCCAATATCTTATCAAGAACATTTTCAGGTTTGCCACTTTTTATTAGCTGCTCCTTTTGAAAAGCTCTTTCTTTTTCAATTACTTCTTGAGGAACACTTTCTTTGTCAACAAAAAGCGGATTTGTAGCTGCAATATGCATTGCGATGTCTTTTGCAAGTTGGGCAAACTCGTCGGTGTTTGCTACAAAATCTGTTTCACAATTCAATTCTACCATTACACCAATTTTACCACCTGCATGAATGTAGCTTACTATTTTACCTTCATTTGCAACCCGGAGAGATTTTTTCCTTGCACTTGCAAGCCCCATTTCTCTGAGTTTTTCTATGGCTTTATCAATATCACCATTTGCTTGTTCAAGGGCCTTTTTACAATCCATCATACCAGCGCCAGTGCGTTCTCTTAATTCTTTAACCAATTTTGCATTTATTTCCATTTTTTATAAATCCTCCTCTTCACTAAACTCTTCTTCGCTTTCAACTTTTTCAGCTATAGCTTCTTCAAATTTTTCAGCTTCTATTTTATCTGCTAGTTCTTTATTATAGCGCTCTTTACCTCTTAATACTGCTTCTTGCATCTTTTGTGCAAGTAAACTTATCGATCTTATTGCATCGTCATTTCCTGGAATAATATAATCTATTGGATCTGGATCACAATTTGTATCAACAAGTGCAACTACAGGAATCCTTAACTTATTTGCTTCTTTAATAGCAAGTTCTTCTCGTTTGGTATCAACTGCTATGATAACATCTGGCAATTTTGTCATATTTTTTATACCAGAAAGGTATTTTTCTAGTTTTTCTTTCTTTTTCATCAAAATTTTTGCTTCTTTTTTGGTGTACTTATTTATCTCGCCACTTTCTTCAAGTTCTGTAAGTCTTTTTAGATTCTCTACACCTTTTTTGACGGTAGAAAAATTTGTAAGCAAACCGCCAAGCCACTTATAAGTAACATAAGGCATACCACAAGCTATTGCTGCTTCTCTAATTTCATCTTGACCTTGTTTCTTTGTGCAAACAAACAGGATTGTTTTGTTTGCAGCAGCCTGTTCTTCTACAAATTCGTAAGCTTTCTCAAAGTAATAGAGTGTTTGCTGCAAATCAATAATGTGAATACCTTTCCTTGCAGCAAAAATGTAAGGTTTCATTTTTGGGTTCCAGCGTTTGGTTTGGTGACCAAAGTGAACACCTGCTTCTAAAAGTTCCTTCATCGTAATGTGCGACATACAAACTCCTTAAAAAATGGATTTACCACCACTTGCTAAATGTGCACCAATCTAAAATACTTAGACTCCATGTGCACACAAGATTAAGCAAGTGTGCGTTTTCAATCAGTCATTTTATCATAAAGTACTTTATATTACAATAATATTATTTAGCCAATTGCAGGTGTTTTTTTATTTACAAATTATTTAAACTAAAGTATAATTTACAAAAATAAGCTAAATTGGGGTGAAAAAGTGAAAACAATATTGATGGCAGGCGGATTTGGAACAAGACTTAGACCTCTTACTATTAAAATACCCAAACCAATGGTTCCGGTAGCCAATAAACCAATTATGTTACATGTAATTAATTTACTAAAACATCATCAATTGAAAAATGTAAGTGCTTTATTATTTTTTCAACATGATGTAATAAAAAATTTTTTTCAAGATGGACAGGAATTTGGTGTTGATTTAAGTTATATTCTGCCAGATGAAGATTATGGCACAGCTGGAGCGGTAAAATATGCAATTGTAGAAGAAAATATAAACGAAACAATACTTGTTATAAGTTCTGATATACTATGCGATTTTGATCTCACAAAAGCAATTGAATCACATAAAAAAAAGCATGCAAAAGCTACAATTATTTTAACACACACAAAAGATCCCACATCATATGGCATAGTAATTACAGATTCCGATTCAAATATTGAAAAATTTTTAGAAAAACCATCATGGGGTGAAGTATTTTCTGATCTTATAAATACAGGAATATACATATTGGAAAAAGAAGCATATGATCTTATACCAGAAAAAACAG
>NZ_JAGDWY010000011.1:38345-50831 GCF_023256235.1 Desulfurella sp. | reverse complement strand
ATTTGATGAAGTATGTGGAAAAGAATAAGTAATGAAAAAAGGAGCACTAAAATAAAAGAATTTACACTTTTCCATAGAAGTTTTAAAGATTTATAAAAGCAAATAAATTTACTCTCCTAAAAGCAAAAGTGCATCTTCTGCATATTCTTTTGGAACTTTGATTTCAACCTTTCCAAGTCCATCCAACTCTAAACCAAATACAATTCCAACACTTTCATATTTTAACAAAGAAGGAACACCATAGCTTTCAAGTTTATTTTTTATAATATTTGCCTCATTGATACCATTAACTATTTTGATAGTAACAAGATCTAATTTTTTGTTTGTCATAAATTCCTTTATTTGAGTTCTCTATATCAAATTAGCCTTTTTTAATCTTAGATTTAATTTAAGCCTTTTTATTATTTAATCAATACAAATATCAAAATTGATAAAAAAAGTACTTATAGTGAAGATAAATTCAATATAAGAATTAACCTAATCTGGGCTAAATTAATAGTTTTAAACGCATTGGAGTGCTTTACAGGTTTTTTTATAAAGTTGTTACAATTTTATATAACTAGATTAGCACATAAATTTTACATATCATTACCACATGCTTTATGTCGTTAATCCTTACAATAGCATTTTTACATCCCATACCTTTGATTTTTAATTTTAGTATTTTCATAAGTAGACTTATTAAAATAAAAAAATTATTTATTGTAATATAATTGAGTTATTTCAAAACACCATTGGAATATAGCCTTCGTTTATTAACTTTGACAAAGGCTCGCCAATATATTGCAGGTTAAAACCTTTTTCTTTGTATAGTCCATCAATGCCTTTTTCTTTGGCAACAAATTTGCAGGCAACCGCCTGGAGTCCTTTAAGTGTGTTTAAAAGTTCATCGTTTTTTAGAACTATCTCTTGGCTGGCACCAAATACAAAAAATTTTACATCTTCAAACCATTTGTATTTTATAGCATTAGATCCATATAAAATACCTGTTTTTAAAACCTCTTCGTTTGGGTTAGCCAAAATAATAACTACTTTGCCCATAATTTCCTCCACTATGATCTATTAATTTATGTATAATAATACTAACTAATTGGATTTCAAGTTTAATAAGGTAAAATCTGGTATTTGTTATAATTCATTTTTTGTGTTTTAATGATTTTAAAGTAGATATTTCTGACATAACTTGAGATGAAAATATAACTGCTTCATCATTTATAGGTAGTCCTGAAAAGTGCAAGGCATGCAAAGTCCATGTATTGCAGGTGTAAAAAGCATCATAGATGCCAGGAGAAGCAAAAAAATAACTATGACCACTCAAACCTTTTTTCAGGGCAATTAACCTTCCTTTTGAATTCTTGGTAAGATAATCCCAAATATAGATGTCCAGGCGTTGCAGTTCTATTTGGGAAAGGTAAATCCAACGTATTTTGACGCTATTTGAAAAGATTTGTTTGGGATTTTCGGATAATCCTTGTACAAACATAACACTCTTTGATGGAAAAAGCGCTTTCAATCCTGTCCATAATCCAGGGTTTGATGACATATAGTATTTTCTATTGCCCCAACCAAACACAAAATACTTTGTATTTTTGGGTAACCAATCTTTTAGTATACTTAAAGATTGGTTTAATTCATTGGTGGATAATATTAAACCAGTATGCCAACCTTCATCTATAACGCCAACAGGTTCATCTATTTTAGCCAAGTCGGATTGCAATTTAGGGATTGATTTTGAAGAAATATTCAAGCCACCCGAGCATCCAGAGATTAAAAAAGATAAAATTAATACTATAAAAATAACATTAAAATGTCTAATTTTTTGTATCATTTTCGTTATTTACCATATTTTTATACATTTTTCAATTGCCTAAAAATTCAATGATTGCTTTAAAAACCTATATTTTTTCACATCAAAAGTTAAGGTTATTTTTATTTTCCCGCCTTTTCTTAAATTCTTTAAGATTCTGTTTAGGGCTTTTGTAGTTCAAGTATGAATATAATCTCACAGAATTGTAGAAAGCGTAAACGTAATCAAAGATAGCATTTGTAATTTTTTGCTTCCACCTTCCGCTAACTTTTCAGTATGACATCCTTCTCGTCATTCTGAGCACACGAAGGTGTGCGAAGAATCCCACCATTTGACCCCCACACGTCATTCTGAGCGAAGCGAAGAATCTTACCACTTTAAAGCGGCACGAAGTAGATCCTTCGCTTACGCTCAGGATGACACTACCCTTAGTCATTCTGAGGGCAACGCCCGAAGAATCTCCATCACTTAAAGTGGTATAAAGTAGATCCTTCGCTTACGCTCAGGATGACTGACTTCGCTTACGCTTTAGGATGACAGTAATTAACGCCTCAGGATGACAAAAAATTGCGTTTCAGGATGACAGTAATTGACGCTTCAGGATTACTGGTTTTGCTGGCATTTCAGCAAAACAGAACTCATTTTTTATAATCCAGTAAATTGTAGCAGAGGTCCACTTCAAAAAAATTATATTTGAGATTTTATATTAAATATCATATTGTTTAAACGCTCTATGTTATTTTTGTCTTTTATTATCTTAAAAGTTAAAATAATAACCATCACAATAAAAAATATTGGCGAAAATATCGCCATAATTAAGTAGCTCCCAAATATAATAGCTCCATAAAACACTTTTTCTATTACATGAGCGTATAAAAATATGCGCCAGGAAATTCTTTTAAAAAGGTATTTCCACCAGTAGAATCCTAATATAACAATATAAGAAAGATAAATTGGATTTTTAAGCTCCACATTAAATAGTCTATTTACTAATTCTTTCGAATCGTTATCTAAAGTATATTCCATAAAAAGATTAGATGCATGGGGTAAATAGTAAGTCTTCATAACAAAAATTGTGGATATAACCAATACAATAAAATAAGCCAAATCAATCACAATTGCTTTCTTGTAAAAATTATAATCTCTATTTGCTCTATTTAAAAAGCAGTAATCGCACAAAGGTATAAAGTATTTATTTGCACATTGACTACATAAACCTCTGCCGCAATCTCTACACGTTGCTACTGCATCAATGTTTTCATGTTTGTAGCATTTCATAATTAAAAATACTGGTGCCCCGAGCAGGAATCGAACCTGCGGCACCAGGATTAGGAATCCTGTGCTCTATCCTTCTGAGCTATCGGGGCATTTAGCCAAAGTTTTTATACTATTTTATACGGAATTTGTCAACTATACACCATATAAATAATTGACTTATTTTAAAGCAAAAGTATAATCGTAAAAAGGAGTTTTTTATGGAAAATATTTGTGAAAACTTAAAAAAGATAAAACAGGAATTGGAAATTTTAAATCCAAATGTCAAATTAATAGCGGTTTCAAAAAACTTTAGCTATTTAGCTGTAAAAAAAGCTTATGAGTGCTCTCAAAAAATATTCGGGGAAAACAGAGTCCAGGAAGCAATTGAAAAAATTGAACTTGCAAAAGCAGACAATTTAGATATTCAGTGGCATTTAATAGGACACCTTCAGTTAAATAAAGCCAAAAAAGCAGTTAGCTATTTTGACTATATTGATAGTGTTGACTCAATAGAACTTGCAGAAAAGCTTGATAAATATGCTCAAGCTCAAAATAAAATTATTAATATTATGCTTGAAATAAACATTGCAAATGATCCAAAAAAATTTGGCTTTTCTAAAAATGAAGTTTTAGATGCTGCAAAGAGAATAGTTAATTTTGAAAATCTAAAACTATACGGTCTTATGTGCATTGGGCCACAAGCCCAAGAAAGTGAAATTAGAAAAGCTTTTAGGGATATGAAATCAATATTTGAAGATTTAAAGAAAAGCATTTGTTCTACTTTGAGCGAGTTATCGATGGGTATGAGTGATGACTTTCGTATAGCAATACAAGAAGGCTCAACTATTATACGCATTGGAAGGGGAATTTTTGGAGAAAGAACTTAGTTTAATGGATCAAATTACACGATTTAGCGATTTCCTTATACTTCTTGCAGTAATTATTATCCTTACGGTTTTAATTGTACCATTGCCACCTTTTTTGCTTGATTTTTTTATAACTATTTCTTTTGCTTCTGCATTGCTTATTTTTTTTGTAAGTATTTATACACAAAGACCACTGGATATATCGACTTTTCCTACAATACTTTTGACTGTTACCTTATTTAGGTTGTCTTTAAGTATTGCAACTACAAGAGCAATTTTGCTTCATGGTGCTCAAAGTGCCGATGCAGCTGGAGAATTTATAAAAACTTTTGGCTACTTTGTTGTTGGCGGAAGCTATGTTGTTGGTTTTATAATATTCATTATATTGGTAATAATAAATTTTGTTGTAATAACAAAAGGTGCAGGTAGAGTTGCAGAAGTTGCAGCACGCTTTACTTTGGATGCAATGCCTGGAAAACAAATGAGTATAGATGCTGATTTAAATTCAGGCGTAATAACTGAAGCAGAGGCAAAAAAACGCAGACAGGAAATAGCCAAAGAAGCAGATTTTTACGGAGCTATGGATGGTGCAAGCAAGTTTGTAAGAGGCGATGCAATAGCGGGTCTTTTAATAACTTTTATTAACATAATAGGCGGTATAATTATTGGCGTACTTCAACATAAAATGAGTTTATCAGAGGCAGCTAGCAGATACACTGTACTTACTATTGGTGATGGCCTTGTTGTACAACTACCTGCTTTGATCATTTCCACAGCTGCAGGTATTGTAATTACAAAAAGCTCAAGCGAAGAAAGTCTTGCACCTGATTTGATTAACCAGCTTACAAAACAATACAAAGCTTTGTATTTATCTGCTGCTATTTTGGCTATTCTTGCATTAATACCAGGCATGCCTCATATAATATTGATTCTACTAGCAGTTATTTTTGCTTACCTAGCTTATTCTATTTCTCAAAAAAATCGTGCAGCTATTGAAGAAGAAGAAAAAATAGTCCAAGAACAATCGCAAGCTCCCATAGTTGAAGAAAATATCGAAGAAGCAATGAAAATTAATGTACTAGAGCTTGAAATAGGCTACGGCTTGATACATTTAACGGAAGAAACAGAAGGTGCTAATTTGCTAAATAGAATAAAATTAATGCGAAAACAGCTAGCCTTAGATATTGGTGTTATAATACCTTCTATTAGAATAAGGGACAATCTTACTTTAGACAAAAATGAGTATATTTTTTTAATCAAAGGCATTGAAGTAGGTAAATACAGGATTGAACCTGATAAATTACTTGCTATGTCGCCTGCTCCATTAAAACAAATAGAAGGAATAAGCACTAAAGAACCAGCGTTTAACTTACAAGCAATATGGATAGAAAAGGAAAAAAAGAATGAAGCAATATTGGCAGGTTACACCGTAGTTGATCCAGTTACTGTCATCATTACCCACATAACCGAGCTAATAAAAAGAAATATTTATGACATATTTACGCGCCAGGATGCAAGTAAATTACTTGAAAACTTAAAAGTTGATTATCCAAAAGTCATAGAAGAATTAGGACAGTATTTAACTTTAGGACAGGTGCATAAGGTGTTAAAAAACCTCCTAAAAGAGCAAGTGCCTATACGGGATTTACTGACAATTTTTGAAACACTTGCAGATTGGGCGCCCCACACTAAAGATCTGGATTTGTTAACAGAATACGTAAGAAGTGCCCTTGCCTATCACATTACAAATAAATACAAAGATGAAAATAATGTTTTAAATGTAATTTTGCTTGGCTCAAGTGCAGAAGGTATATTAAGCGCAAATATTAAAGAAGAAAGCGGTTATTCTTATATGAATCTGCCTCCAAATATTGCTGATAAGCTTATTCAATCTACGCAAAATCAAATTGCTAAGGTTGCAGAAATTGGTATTGAACCTATTATTGTTACATCTCCAAGAGTAAGAAGGCATTTTAAAGCTTTTCTTGAAAAATTTTTTCCAAGAATCGCAGTGCTTTCTTATTCAGAAATTACCAATAATGTTGAAATTAAAACTTTAGGCACAATCGAATTATGATAATAAAAACATTCGAAGCAAACAACCTTCAGGAAGCCATAAGAAAGATAAAAAAAGAATTAGGAGAAGAAGCTGTTATTTTATCAACAAGAAAGATAAAAAAAGGGTCTTTTTTTTCATTTTTTAAAAGAGAAGTTATCGAAGTAACAGCAGCAGTAGAACACAAGCAAGAAAGCAAAAAAAATAACTTTGCAAGCTTGGTCGAATCACAAACCACTGACACTCCCAAACAGGATCTGGAAAAAAAGATTTTAGAGCTGGAAAATTTACTAAAAAGTGCTACTAAAAATCCACTTCAAGATATTGTAGAAAGCATTAAAAATGATCTCGACAATTTGAAAAGCTCTCTTTCGTATATGGCAAAAAAAGAAGGTGAAGTAGATATTTATAATTTACCTTTTTCCGTACAGAAGTATTTTAATCTTATGAATGAAAAAGGTATCAACAAAAAATATTCATTTAAAATTTCAAAAGCAATATATGATAATTTATATGCAGAAAAGCTAAAAGATGAAAACTATACTATTAAGTATTTAACTGTCCTTTTATCTCAATTTTTTAAACCAGCTGATTTTAACGAGCAAATAGTGGTACTAACTGGCCCAACCGGTGTTGGCAAAACTACAACAATAGCAAAACTTGCAGCTATTGAAAAATTAAAAAACAAAAAGAAAGTAAGTATAATTACAACCGATACTTATCGTATAGGTGCTGTTGACCAACTATTAACATATTCAAAAATCATGGAAATACCAATGCACGTTTGTATTACAAAAAATGATCTTCAAAAAGCTGTTAATGAATTTAGCGGTTATGATAAAATATTTATTGATACGGTAGGTAGAAGCCAAAAAGATATAAAACGATTAGAAGAGTCATTTAGTTTATTTAAAGATCAAGAAGGTATGCATTTTAGTTTGGTTTTAGCTTTAAATACAAAAGAAGAAGATTGCATGGAAATTTATGAGAAATTTTCTAAACTCAGAATTGATAGCTTACTTTTAACAAAACTAGATGAAACAAACACGCCAGGAACAATGCTTAATTTTGCCGTTAAAACTAAAAAACCAATTTCTTACATTAGTTTTGGACAAGATGTCCCAGATGATATAGCTAAAGCTGATCCCTTAAGTATATCTTCATTTATTATTAAAAATACAATAAAAGAGGAAGAAAATGAACGATCAAGCTAAAAGGTTAAGAGAATTGGTCGATACAAACAAGAAAAACCAGAAAGTTATAGCAATTTCAAGTGGCAAAGGTGGTGTAGGAAAAACCAGCATTGTTGCAAATATGGCTGTAGCATTAAGCAATATTAATAAAAAAGTTATATTATTTGATGGAGATCTAGGATTAGCTAATGTAGATATTGTATTAGGAGTCAAAACAAATTATAGTATAATTGATGTGATAAACAAATCAAAAAAACTAGAGGAAATTATTGTTAGCTATAACCAAAACTTAAAAATTATACCTGCAGGCAGCGGTATTGAAGAAATTTCCAATGCTACGGAAAGTGATTTAAAAGAAGTGGTAGACGAGCTTAATGAGTTATCTGTTGAGTCAGATGTTTTATTGATTGATACTGGTGCTGGTATATCAAAAAAAGTTATGACGCTTCTTAAAAATGCTATTGATATAATTATTGTGGCAACACCTGAGCCAACATCAATAGCCGATGCTTATGCAACAATTAAAATATTGACTTTAAATTACA
Organism: Desulfurella sp.; assembly: GCF_023256235.1. Classification (NCBI taxonomy): domain Bacteria; kingdom Pseudomonadati; phylum Campylobacterota; class Desulfurellia; order Desulfurellales; family Desulfurellaceae; genus Desulfurella; species Desulfurella sp. The sequence continues at coordinate 43,107 of NZ_JAGDWY010000011.1, read as the reverse complement.
AGCGAAAAGACATTAAAATGTTTATAAATATGGCAAAAGACAAACAAGAAGCACAAAATGTTTTTAATAATATGAACAATATTTGCGAAAAATTTTTAAATACAAAATTGGAAATGGCAAGTTACTCTATTTTTGATAAAAACTTGCCAAATTCAATTAAAAGCCAAAAACCGATTATTCAATACAACCCTGACTCTAGTTTTTCTATTTCTATCAAAAGATTGATAAATTACTTTTTTTCTCAAAACATTAAACTTATTGACAATCCAATAAAAATGTTTTTTAATAATCTTTTTGGGAGGGTGTGATGTATTTTAGCGCATTTTTTGGCGGACTTCTGTCTTTTATTAGCCCATGTATTTTACCATTGATACCGATTTATATATCATATATATCGGGCGTAACCGTAAAAGAGCTTAAGGATTCAAAAGATAAAAATGTTTACAAAAAAGCAATTTTAAACTCAATAGCTTTTGTTTTAGGTTTTAGTATAATTTTTACCCTTATGGGTACAAGTGCAAGCTATATAGGAACAATAATAGTAACAAATAAAATTTTACTTGCTAAAATTTCTGGCATTTTAATAATAATATCTGGAATTTTGTATGTTTTTAAAATAGATTTTATTTATAAATTTTTACGCATTAATGTTGAAGTAAAAAGTGTAAATCTATTTACTTCATTTTTGGTTGGTATTTTCTTTGCTTTTGGGTGGAGTCCATGCGTTGGACCAATTTTATCATCTATACTTGTAATTGCAGCTAACACTGCAAGTTTATCAAAAGGCGCAATGTTGCTTTTTATATACTCGCTTGGACTTGGAATACCATTTATACTGGCATCTATATTTATGGGCTTTTTTGTTAACTCATTTAACTTTTTGAAAACAAATTTGATTACATATGTTATGAGTATTTTTTTAGTATCAATAGGGCTTTATATGTTTGTAAACGGTAGATTACCAAGTTTTTGAGAAACTAAATAACCAGTTGTAAACGCTGCCTGAATATTAAAACCGCCTATTGGACCTGCAATGTCTAAAATTTCTCCACAAAAAAATAAATTATCTACAAGTTTTGAAGAGCAACTTTTTGGGTCGATTTCTTTTAAATTTATTCCACCTTTTGTAACAAAAGCTCTATCAAATCCACACAATTTTACATTAATTTTATAATTGCAAAGTAGTTCAAATGCGAGATTTATATTTTTTTTTGATAGTTCGTTTGTATTTTTTTCAATAAATGGGAATTTTTTTGATATATTATCAACAAAACGTCTTGGTAAATAATATTTAATAAATGATTTTATGCTTTTAGCTTTTTCTATTTCATTTAAAAAGACCCCTTTATCCTTTCCTAAAAAATTAATACTTATTAAATCGCCATTTTTAACAAAACAGGAAGCTTCTAAAATAACAGGTCCACTTAAACCAAAATGTGTAAAAAGCAAATTGTCTCTAAATAACCTATTTTTGTATTTTATTTCAACATTTTCCAAAGATACCCCGCTTAAATTATCAAAAAGGTTATCTTTAACACAAAAAGGCGTTTCAAACGGCTTTGGTGCAACAATAGTGTGTCCAAAGGATTTTGCAAACATGTAGCCATCTGCACTTGCACCTAATTTTTTACGTGCCAATCCACCTGTTGCTATGACGAGATTTTTTGATCTGTATAAATTTTTTGAAGTATGTACCAAAAATGTTTCTTTTTTTTCTATTTTAATAACTTTTTCGTTTTCATGCAGATGGATATTTCTATCTAATATAAAATTTTTAAGTTTATTAACAAGAATCTTTCCATTTGAGTTTTTCAAAAAAATTTTATTGTTTTCGATTTGTATATCAAGATTTAGTGTTTTTATAAATTTGATTAAATCATCTCTAAAAAAAATTTTAAATGCATCTCTTAAAAATTCACCATTTGGGGTATAAGCTTTTAAAAATTCATTTAACTCTGCAAGATTAGTTAAATTTACACGTTCATTGCCTGCAATTGATAATTTTTTGCCTGCAGATTGTTTATCTATAAGAAGGGTTTTGCCTTTACAAAAACAGGCACAAGCAAGCCCACTTGTACCTGCTCCCACAATAATAGCGTTATACAAGCGTTATTTTAGCACTTTTTTTAATCAAGCCTGATTTATATGCTTCATCAAGCAAAAGCTGGCAAGCTTTTAATCCATCTTCTCCCATATCTACTGTTAGTTTGTTTACATACATACCTATAAATTGATCTGCAAGTGAGGTTTCCATACCTCTCGCAAACTCTAAAGCATATTTTACAGCTTCACTCCTGTGCTCTAAAGAGTAAAGTATGCTTTTTTGAAGTATATCAGATATTAAACTTTTATCTTCCAGGTCTTTTTTGATGGAATTAACACCAAGAGGAAGTGGTAATTTTGTTTTTTCATACCACCATTTACCAATATCAAATACATTATATAGATTAAAGTCTTTATATGTAAGCTGACCTTCATGAATTACCAGTCCAGCCTGTGCATCACCATTTAATACATGATCAAATATTTTGTTAAAGGGAACAATAAGTATATCTAAATCTTTACCAAGCAATAGTTGTAATTCTAAAAATGCGCTTGTATAAATGCCTGGTATTGCAATTTTTGATTTTTTTATTTCTTCCAAAGACATAGGTTTTTTTGACACTATAATTGGCCCATATTTAAAACCCATACTTGCACCGCTTTTTAGTATATCGTATTTATCCTGTATAAGTGGATAAACTGCAAGAGAAATTGCAGTTATATCATATACAGCTTCAAGTGCTTTTTCATTTAAGGTTTGTATATCACTTAAAATTTGCTCAAAAGCATATCCGTGTGTCTCTATTGCATTTATATTTAATGCATAGAACATAAATGCATCATCTGAGTCCGGGCTATGAGCTAAAGTTAATTTTTTCATTTTTACCTCCTAATTTCTTATTATAACACAAATATTTTTTTTATCAATTTTAAAAATTTTCTTGACTTACATATATATATTATATAAAATCACTTATAAGATGCAAAAGGTATTAGATAAAAACAAGAAAGCTTATTTAGTTTTAGATGATAATTTGCTTGTAAAAATACTGCAGTATATTTTAAGCACAGACGGATGGTCTGTTGATTGGGTTGATGATCCACGTCAGATTAAAGAAGATATTGTAAATTATAGTTTAATTATAATAGGAAATCATAAAGGTTTAACTACTAAATCAAAACTTGCCGAAGTTTTTTTAGAAAAAATAAATGCAAATAACTTAGAGCCTGGCTTTATTAAGCCAACTATCGTCATTTTAAAAGACGAAACGGACATTATCTCAAATACAAAAGATGTTGTAAGTATTGTTTATCCATCATTTCATAAAGAAATATTTGCAGCTATTTCAAATATTAATAATAAATTCAAAACTTTGGAAAGAATATCTTTTGATAATTTTAAGGAAGTTAGGTTGGGTGAGTTTTTAAATTCTATCAGGAGTAATCAAAAAATTAGTTTTTTAGTTGGTAATAGGCAACTTAAAGTTCTTATAGTGGGCAGCGAAATAAATTTTTTACATTCTGATTTTGAAAATTTTTATGATATATTCAATTACCCAACACTTTATGTTGCTCAAGACATTATAGAAATATCCGATTTATCAAATATATCAAATGAAAAAACTCCAAGACTTAGCTTAAAAAATTTTGTTTGGGAAGGGATAAAGAAAATTGAAAATAAAGAACACCTTATGTCTTTGCTTCCCAAAGATAGGAATATTGTAACTGTAAAAGCGCCGCTTTATGCAGTAAAGAGTTCTTTGCTGCCTGGTAGTAATTTTGATATTGATTGGTTGATGAATAATTCTGATATTAGCATAGATAAAATTCTAAGACGATATGGTTATGATATAAGAATTTTACAAAATATCGTAATAATGTACATGTTAAGGATAATTGATCTCTCATCTGATCAAGAATCAACAAATAAATTCGATGTAAGAATAAAAAAAAGTGTCCTGCATAAAATTTTGGATAAGATTAGAGGTTTATGATTAATGGCTATTTATAAAATTATTGTTACAGGAAGTTTTAATTCAGGCAAAACAGAATTTATTAAATGTATAAGCGAAATTGATCCAATTACAACTGATAAACCGGTTACAGAAGAAGGGTTAAAAGATATAAAAAATTTTACAACTGTAGCTATTGATTTTGGTGTGATAACAATAGATAAAGAAATTATAATACATATTTATGCAACACCAGGCCAAGAAAGATTTAAATTCATATATGATATATTAGAAAAAAATGCTCTTGCCTTAATAGTACTTGGAGATATAACAAACAAAGAATCCATTTCCAATATGTACAAATATTACCGAGAATTTATGAAAATAAAAAGACTGCCAGCAGTATTTGCGCTTACAAAAAAAGATTTACCAAATAGAATCGAAGATCGCACAATAGAACAATTGCTTTCCAACAAGCCTAAAGAAATACCATTAATTAAAATTTCAAACAAAGAAGTTATTGATTTCTTAATTTCTTACCCTGAGGATAAGCGGCAAGAAATTTTCTCAAGTATAGTAGAATTTGGAGTAAAATCCCTCAAATCATTCCTGACCGAGAATTATGGCAGAATCATAGATGACCATTTTAAGTATGGTATACAATCGTTACAATACAAAATAGCAGAAAAGGTGCAGGAACTGGATACAAAGGTCTTTCAAGATTTTATCGAAAAAGCAAGGAAAAATGTTATTGAGGAGTTCAATAA
>NZ_JAGDWY010000011.1:15958-38335 GCF_023256235.1 Desulfurella sp. | reverse complement strand
ATGTTTTCCATTGATCATTACAGGCATGGAGATGTCATACATAATTTTGCCAAGGTCTCTTGGATATATTTGAAATAAAATAGGATCTGTATTTCTTGCAGCAGCAAGACCTGTTGGGTCATTAAAGATGCGCATTGATCGGTTTCCTGCAAGGTCTTTTTGATAATCGCCTGTTAGTGGTTGATCGTAAATTGAATTGTGCGCAGGCAAATAACCATTTTCATCAACCAACACTACAAAAACAAATTTTTTGTTTAAATTTAGTACTTCATCTTCAATTGGTTGAATGTATTTTTTCATGAAATCAGTAAATTTTGTTTTGTATTTTTGAGGGTTTGTGTTTTCTACAGGTATATAATTTCTATCCCAGAGTTCTTCTTCGGATATTACACCATCCTTTAGTGCATTTTCTATTGTAGTTTGTATTTTTTCTACAGATGATTTTAAAATTTCATAAATTGATTTAAAAGCATCATCTTCTTCGAAGATAAAGCTCATAATACAATCTTGAGGCTCTTTTTTCATGTAGCCTTTTTCTTCTTTTTTCATTTTTGGTGTTAAAAATGAAAGTGTATTTTTAGCTAAAACATCAAAATATGTAGAAAACAGCGGAGGGTATGGACACACGCTGGTATCAACTGGACCGCCACCCACACCAACTGGACAAAACATGCATGAGTCTTTTCTAATGTTTATAGTTACTGTTTTTTTTGAATTTTCTTCAGAAAAAGATACATTGTAATGATTTGCAAATAGGAGGTATTCGTTTAGAGCGTCGAGAGCTTTTTTGATGTTAACATCCAGACTATCTTGTGGATTAAATTTTGGTAACAGATTTTTATACATTTGATGCAATACTAACCTTTGTGCAGTTGCTTTCATTGCAGGTACTATTATTGCTTGATTCATTATACCCAAATCATAAGAAGATCCAACCAAAGATGCCCAAAAAACATGAGCACCAGTCAATTTTTCAAGTCGTTCTTTTTTCTCTTCTTCACTCACGAACTACTCCTTTATGACATTAATTCTTTTAGTTTTTTTGATGTGTTTTTAATGTCCAAATAAAGCAAACCCAATTTTACACCTGGTTTTGCAAGCACAATTAAAACTGCTTCGCTGCCAGCTGATGTCAATATTATATAACCTTTATCGCCTTTAACGGTAACCTGCTCAGGTACACCTTTTTCTAATTCATCTACTGCACGCTCACCTAATGTTAGCAGTGCAGCTGACATTGCAGCAACTCTGTCTTCATCAAAATTAGACGGCAACTGTGAACTTATCATTAAACCATCTGAACTTACCAATGCTGAACCTTCAATTTGCGGATTTAATCTAACTAATTCTGCCAATTGTGCGTTGAGATCTTCTTCTTTCATTATTAAACCTCCAAGGTAATTTTTTAATTTATATAATAATCAATAAAGGATGTCAAGTATTAAAGATAAAACCTAGATTTACTTAATTTAAGTTAACACATATTATAGTAAATTTTATCTTTAAAATCACTAAATATATTTTGTATTGCGTATTTTATATTTTCTATTTTATTTGATAAATACATATTGTTTTTTAAGATCATGCCTGAAAGAATTGCCGGGTTTTTATCTAAAAAAATTTTGTACTCGTTTTTTGAAAATCTCAAAAAACCAATTTCAATTGAGTGCAAATGTTTTAATTGCTTTAAGAAACTCACAAAACTTTCATATTGATTTAAAAATTCACAAAAAAAAGGATCAAAACGAATGCCAATATTAAAACCGGCGTTGTCTAACAATTTTAACGCTTCAATTCTTCTTGTCAGGTTTGGAGTAAAGTATTCGAATTTTTCTATAGCATTTTGAGGTGCAAGCGAAAAAGCAATTATTGTATTTTTAAAAGGTTTGTGTTGTAATAATTCTTTAATATTGGCTGATTTTGTCCTGATTTCTAATATTGCATCGAGATTTTCAAAAAACTCGGCAAATTTAATATAACTTTTATCAAAGATACTTAAAGCTATAGGATCGGAAAATGTTCCAAAGTAAAAATACATTGGTCTTAGTTTATCTTTTTTCAGTGTTTTTTTAATTTCTACAAAGTAATCCTGTATATTTTTAAAAATAACTGGATTAAATGATTTAAAATAACCTTTTAAAAAACAATATGAACAATCATATATGCAATTATAGGACTGTAGAATTGAGTATCCATAGGTACCTTGCGGTGTGTAATGATCTGGAGTTTTCCTTAGAAATTCTCCTTTCTTATTTGCAAAAATTACTGCACATTTGTCTTTTAGATTGTGAAAAATACCAACATAATCGGAAATTTTTATGTATTTTTTTTCAACAGGCAGCTCACTAAAGCTGCATTTAAGTTTAAATGGTGTTTTTGTGATTTTTGAAGTATTAACAACAATTTTTTTATATATATTTTGACGCATTGTAAATGTGTAATGTTTTTTTTCAAAAAGTTTTTTTAAACCAAAAAGCACATTTAAATCAGTAGTGCGTGTTTTAAAAAAAATTTCTGTTAGGTTGTTATCCGTTATTGTTTTAAAAGTATTTATTACATTTAAAACCCTAGTGTAATCAATTGTAATCAATTTCTTAATTATATCATTGTTATCACTTATAAGTTTTACAATAAAGCCCTTTGCGTTTAATTGATTAAGTGCTTTTGCAAAAAAATAAGCTTCCATATCAATACAATCGCCAAAATTGCTTAAATCTTTATTTAGTGCATAATTACCAAAAACACTTATGCAATCAACATTTTTAAAACCATTAATAGTATTTAATTCTACAGGGTTTAGTAGTGGTGATAGATTTGTATCAAATAATTTTATCTTTTTAGCTATTATTATATCACCTATTTTTAAATCTGATATATTTCCTGCTGTACCAAATAAAATACTTAAGTCTGGTTTTAATATTTCGTTTAACTTCGTAAATTCAAAAGCAAGGCTCAATGCGCCTTTACCGAAATTTACATAAATTGCTATACCTTTTGCTAGGTATAAATTGCGCTGTTTTTGAGCCTTGAAATATTCAATGAATGGTTTTGCTTCGTTGTAGTGTTCGCAACATAAAAGCAACATTAAAAATTAAATATTATTATATTGCCATAAATATCTGTAATTTTAATTTCTTTAAGTTTTTGGTTATCTAAAGAAAGATCTACCCGAGCAATGTTTGTTTTTTGTTTTGGTGTAAGCAAAAAGTTACTATTTGTTTTTTTAATATCAAAGATTGAATTAATGTTTTCTTTTCCCAAAAAAAGATTGTATAAAACTTGATTAAAACCTTCTAGTGGATAAACTTTAGTACTATTGTCTATAGTATCATATACTTTGGCATCTTTTAGTTTTACGGTCTCATTTTTGTAGGTAAAAATCATATATTGCCCTTTTTTTATTGTCAAAATACCATTTCTTTCAAGTTTTTGTTTTGTCATTGCATTTATTGCAATTTGTTTAAAAGGCAAAACCTGATAATTTTTAAGAGAAATACCCAAGTCTTTTAATGTGTATGCAAAAGCACTAGTTGTGAGCAAGACCAACAAGCTTGCCAACATCATCAATTTTTTCATTTTCTAAGTACCTCCTTATTCCTTTTATTATTTTTAAAGCAATATCTGGTTCAACAAAATTGGCTGTGCCAATTTGTATTAAAGATGCCCCAGCGAGAAAGTATTGAATAGCAATATCAGGACTATTTATACCGCCAACGCCAATTATTGGTATATTTATTTTTTCATAGGTTTCATAAACCATTCTAAGCCCCACTGGATAAATAGCTGGTCCGCTTAATCCGCCAAATTTATTCCCAAGGAAAGGTTTTTTGGTTTTTGTATCAATAACCATACCCGTAATAGTGTTTATTAAACTTACCGCATCAGCTTTAGCAGATTGAGCCGCCTGTGCAATTAGAGCAATATCTGTAACATTTGGTGTTAATTTGACAATTATTGGTTTTTCGCAAACTTTTTTGATGCTTGATACAAGGACAAATACAACTTCTGGGTCTTTTCCAAATGTAGCACCGCCTGCTTTGACATTTGGGCACGATACATTTACTTCCAAAGCAGCAATTTGTTTATAATCATTTAGTTTGCTTGCAAGTTCCACAAATTCTCCGATTTCACCACCATAAATATTCACTATTAAGTTTGTATCAATATTGTCAAATTGGGGTAAAATATCGCTAATAAATTTTTTATAGCCTATATTTTGTAAGCCAATAGAGTTTAGCATACCACATGGAGTTTCTATAATTCTTGGTGGCGGGTTGCCCTGCCTTGGGTTTAGACTTAAGCCTTTTACAATAACACCACCAAGAAGCCCTATATCAAAAAATCCATTGTACTCAATCCCGTAACCAAATGTGCCAGAGGCACTCATCACTGGATTTTTAAATATTAAATTATTTAATTTTACTGATAAGTTTACCATATTATCTCCGCATAATTAAAGATTGGTCCATCTTTGCAAACCTGTTTGTACCCTTTTATTGTATTTACGCTACAACCCAGGCAAACACCAAAACCACATGCCATGTTAGATTCTAGGGATATATCCATACTAAAACCTTTTTCATCTGCAAGTTTGCATAAAGCACTAAGCATAGCATTTGGTCCACAAGCATAAACATGATACGAATTATCTAAATGAGACAGCATATCAACAACTGTGCCTTTTATACCAGAAGAGCCATCAATTGTGGCAATATGACCAAAGTCTACAAAGCAATCATTAACAGTATTAAATCCAAAAAAACACTCAGATTCAATTTTTTGCTCGTCTAAAAAGTTTTTCAAACCAATAAGTGGTGCAACACCAATGCCACCACCTACTAGAGCAAGGCGTTTGTGTTTTATTTCAAAACTATTGCCAAAAGGTCCTGTAAAATCGATAAATTCACCCTTTTTTAAATCAGATAAAATCTTTGTTCCAAGACCAACTACTTTGTAGTAAATATCTATTGATGAATTTACAGCTTCAGCTATGCTAAATGGTCTTCGAAGTAATGGTTCATTTAAATTATTTACTTTAAGCATTAAAAATTTGCCTGGTTTGTAATTAAACCAATGCGGCTTTTGAAGTTTTATACAATATATATCATTTGCAACTTTATCGTTGCTTAATATTAGTGCTTGCATAATTATGATATGTCCTCTATTTCAAAATTTTTTAAACCAGCTGGTACTTTTACGCTCACAACATCTCCTATCTCTTTACCTAAAAGTGCCAAAGCTATTGGGCTGTTTACAGAAATTTTTCCTTCGTTTGGATTAGCTTCATCTTCGCCTACTATCATATACTCAACTTCCTCATCTGTATCAGTATTTAGAAGCTTTACTTTGCATCCAAAACTTATTTTGTCTTTTGGAACACTATTTGGGTCAATTATACAGGCTTTATTTATTTTATTGGAAATTTCTGTTATACGTTTTTCTATAAAAACCTGTTTTTCTTTTGCTGCATGATACTCGGCATTTTCACTTAAGTCACCTTTAGCACGTGCCTCTTCTATTTCTTTAATAATCTTAGGCCTTTCAATTTTTTGTAGTTTTTCTAATTCATCAATTAGCTTATTGTAGCCTTCTGGTGTAAAAAATACTTTATTGCTCATGGTCTATCTCCTTATAATAATCTTGAATTGCTTTTACATCTATATTTTGAGATTGGATCTTTGCTGTTATGGCTTCGATGCTTGCCAAAGCTCCCCAAACCGTGGTACAATAAGGTATATTTTTTAACAAAGACAACCTCCTGATATGAAACGAATCACTGAATGATACTTTACCTGATGGTGTGTTTATGACAAAATCTATCTCATCATTAATGATTAAATCAAGAATATTGGGTCTACCCTCACTGACTTTTTTAACATAATATACATTATCAAGATTTTTTATCATATTGTAAGTTCTTTGTGTTGCAAATATTTTAAAGTTTAAAGAAACCAATTTTTGCGCAATTTCATTTACATAAGCTTTATCTTTATCAGCAAGCGACAAAAATACATTGCCTTTTGTAGGCAAAACCGAACCACTTGCATAAAAAGCTTTGTAATATGCCAGTGAGAAATTTTTATCAATACCCATAACCTCGCCTGTGGACTTCATTTCTGGACCCAATACAACATCAACATCTGGAAACTTAGCAAAAGGTAAAACAACCTCTTTTACAGCATAATATTTGGGAACTACTTCTTTAACATTAAGCTCTTTTAGCGTTTTACCAAGAAGCACTTTTGTTGCAATTTTGGGCCAGGCAACGCCTGTTGCTTTACTAACAAAAGGTATCGTCCTTGAAGCTCTTGGATTAACTTCAAGAATATAAATTATATTATCTTTAATTGCAAACTGTATATTTATAAAACCAACAATTTTTAGTTCTTTGGATATGATTTTTGTTTGGCGCTTTAGCTCATCTATCATTTGTCTATTTAGGGTTCTTGGTGGCAAAGAACAAGCAGAATCCCCAGAGTGTACTCCTGCTGCTTCAATATGTTCCATTATACCACAAATAACCGTATCAGTCCCATCTGATAATGCATCAACATCTATTTCAATTGCATCTTCTAAAAATTTATCTATCAATATAGGGTGATCTCCCGATACTTTTATGGCTTCTTGTGAGTATTTTTCCATATGAGATTGGTCGTAGACTATCATCATTGCTCTTCCACCAAGCACATATGACGGTCTTACAAGCACTGGGTAGCCAATAGTATTTGCAATCTCAATTGCTTGCTGTATTGTTGTTGCTGTTGCACTTGTTGGTTGTTTTAAGCCTAATTTATTGATTAACTGCTTAAATAATTCTCTATCTTCGGCTATATCTATGCTTGATGAGTCTGTACCTAATATTTTAACATTGTTTTTTTGAAGTTCGCTTGCAAGCTTAAGTGGTGTTTGACCCCCAAACTGTAAAATTACACCTTCTGGATCTTCGTTTTCTATAACATTCATAACATCTTCAAAAGTTAAAGGTTCAAAATAAAGTTTATCAGAAATATCATAATCGGTTGAAACAGTCTCAGGGTTACAATTTATCATGATAGATTCAAAACCTTCTTCTTTCAATGTAAGACTAGCATGTACACACGTATAGTCAAATTCTATGCCCTGACCTATTCTATTTGGACCACTGCCTAAAATTACAACCTTTTTTTTGTTGGATTTTTTAGATTCATTTTCATCTTCGTATGTTGAATAAAGGTATGAAGTATATGATTCAAACTCAGCAGCACATGTATCAACCATCTTATATACATTTTTGATATTCAAATTTTTTCTTAAAGTTCTAACGTCTTCTTCTTTTTTATTGACAAGATTTGCAATATATTTATCCGAAAAGCCGTATTGTTTGATTTTTTTAATGTTTTCAATATTTATGCCATTTAATTTTATTTCATTTTCCATATCAAGTATTTGTTTTATATTTGCCAAAAACCATTTGTCAATAAATGAATATTTGTATATTTCATCTATAGACATGCCCATTCGCATTGCTTTTGCAATGTAAAATAAGCGTTTACTATTTGGATGAACAATTTTATCGATAATTTTTACAATGTCATTTTCTTGGGGATCTTCAAAACCATAGTAATCTAACTCAAGCGATCTTATGGCTTTTTGTAAGGATTCTTTAAATGTGCGCCCGATAGCCATAACTTCGCCTACACTTTTCATCTGCATCCCAATTTCATCTTTTGTGTTAAATTTTTCAAATGTGAAGCGCGGTATTTTGGTTACAACATAATCTAGTGTTGGCTCAAAACTTGCGGGTGTTTTTTTGGTTATATCGTTGGGTATTTCATCCAAAGTATAGCCAATGCTTAAAAGCGTAGCAATTTTTGCTATAGGAAAACCTGTGGCTTTGCTTGCCAGTGCGCTTGAGCGTGAAACTCTTGGGTTCATTTCTATTACGTAAAATTCGCCATTTTGAGGGTTAACACAAAACTGTATATTGGAACCACCTGTTTCCACACCTATTTCTCTTATTATTTCAATACTTGCATCTCTTAAAAGCTGATACTCTTTATCTGTAAGTGTTTGCGCAGGCGCAACTGTAATAGAATCCCCTGTGTGCACGCCCATTGGGTCAAAGTTTTCAATTGAGCAAACGATAACAACATTATCCGCTTTGTCTCGCATAACTTCAAGTTCAAACTCTTTCCAGCCAATAACGGATTGTTCCACTAGTATTTCTTTGATAGGACTTTGATCCAATCCCCATTTTACAACAGATTCAAATTCATCTTTATTGTAGGCAATCCCTGCACCGGTACCACCCAATGTAAACGATGGTCTTACAATTACTGGAAACCCTATTTCGTTTACAGCAAGATTTGCTTCTTCAATGTTTCTTACTACAGCTGATTTTGGCGTTTTAAGACCTATTTTGTTCATTGCTTTTTTAAATAATTCCCTGTCTTCAGCCTTTTTTATTGATTCTACATTTGCACCTATAAGTTTTACATTGTGTTTTTCAAGAACACCTGCTTCATATAAGCCTACAGCTGCATTTAATGCTGTTTGACCACCAAGTGTAGGCAATAAATGCGTGGGCTTTTCCTTTGCTATGATTTTTTCTATAAATTCTACGCTTATTGGCTCAATGTAAGTTTTGTTTGCAAACTGAGGGTCTGTCATTATTGTAGCTGGGTTTGAGTTGACTAAAACTACCTCAATTTTCTCTTTTAACAAGGCTCTACAACTTTGTGTCCCTGAATAGTCAAATTCACATGCCTGACCAATTACTATTGGACCTGAGCCTATAATAAGGACTTTTTTAATAGAGTCATCTTTTGGCATACATTAACCTCATTTTTTATAGTCTTAAACATAATACAAATTTTTATATTTATTGCAAAATTTCTTCAAGCGCATTGTTTGTAGATGCTCTTATAAAGAAAGGGTAAGCATAAAATCCCTTTTTAAAGCCAATTTTTAAATTTAGTGCATTGTAACCCCCAAGTGTAGCTAATTCAAAAAAATAAGCAGGATCAATTTGGCTGTAATATTTATATAAAAATTTCAACTCATTGATAATACTTAAATCCCAGTTACTAGCAAGAGAATCTGTGCCAATCGCCACATTTATGCCAGACTTTTTTAGTAACTCTAAATTTGGAAGTGTTTTGCTTATATAATAATTACTGCGTGGCGATATTACAATACTTGAGCCGGTAGATTTTAAAAAGTCAATTTCATGAGGTTTGATATATACACAATGAACAAATAAACCTTTTTTTATGTCTCCTAAACTTTTTATGTATTCAAGTGCACTTGGATAATGTAATTTGTCTTCTATCAAACCCTTTTGTTGAAGCATTTCATATAAATCTCCACAGGAATTGGCAAATAGATTTTCATATTCACTTTCTAAAAAATGCAAACTGAACAAATCGTTTCCAATCTTTGGATTGTTTTTAAGCAATGTATATTTTAGTAAGTCTTTGTGTGTAGAATAAATAGAATGTGCACTAACATAAATTTTTACATATTTTTTTTGTTTTATATTTTCAATATTATTTTCAATATACGTAATTTTTTCATTTGCTATATCTTTTTTTAGTGAATAATTTTCAAAAAAAATAATAGATTTTGGTATTTTAGTAAGATAATCTGCAGTTTTTAAAGTATTGCTGATATCTGCAATGGCGCAAACTCCATTTTCAATTTGAGTGTCAACTGCTATTTTGATAGAATTTTGTAATTGGTTTTCATTATCTTGTTTCTTGCTTTCTATCATTGTTTTAAGCCAGTTTACAAATCCCAGATATGGCTCAATTTTTATATTTGAAAGTTCCAGGTGTGTATGTGCATTAACAAAACCGCTAAATAATACACCTTCACCATAGTCTGTTAAATGTGATAGAGGATAGAGTTTTTTTGCGGTGTTAAGTGGTAATAAGTCTATTACAATATTATTTTCAAGTACACATGCTGTTTGCTTTCTAAGCTTTTTACCATCAAACAACCACTTAGCATAAACTATTTCCATCAAAATCACCTATAGTACTCAATTTTTTTTAAAATGTCAAGTTAGCGTTATATTATTTTAAAAAAAACGCTTGACAAAAAAATTGCTTTATTTAAAATTTAACCTGTGAAAAAAATAAAAGTACCTATTGAAAAAAGCGTTGGTTTAGCCCTAGCTCATGATATCACATATATAAACAAAGATGAAGGTTTCAAGGGTGCGCGATTTAAAAAAGGCCATATTGTGGAAAAAAACGACATTGAAATTCTCAAATCTATTGGAAAAAATTACATATATCAGCTAATACCAGAAAAAGACGATATACACGAAGATGATTTTGCACTAGAAATCGCACCTTATATTGCAGGAGAAAATGTTTTTTACGATAAAGCTCCAAGCGAAGGTAAAATTAGTTTTTATTCTTCAATTA
Organism: Desulfurella sp.; assembly: GCF_023256235.1. Classification (NCBI taxonomy): domain Bacteria; kingdom Pseudomonadati; phylum Campylobacterota; class Desulfurellia; order Desulfurellales; family Desulfurellaceae; genus Desulfurella; species Desulfurella sp. Next base: position 27,923 of record NZ_JAGDWY010000011.1, on the reverse strand, counting down.
ATGGTTTGTTGAAAATTGACAGAAATAAATTATTCAAAATAAACGCTCTAAGTGATTTATCTCTTCCTTGCATACACAACAATTTTGCATGCACACCAAACAAAACGATTGCAGCGTTTCGCATTATACCGCTTTATGCGAAAAAAAACTTACTGGATAAAGCAAAAAAAATTTTAAGCAACCCACTTTTTAATGTAATACCATATACTGTAAAAAAAATAAATGTAATAATTACGGGAAATGAAATCTACTATGGTCTAAGAAAAGATAAATTTAAAAGCCATATAGAATCAAAACTCAAAAAATTTAACTACTCAATTTGTGATTATCAAATTGTTCCCGATGACATAAATTCTATTATAAAAGCCACACAAGAGTTAAGTTATGCTGATTTGTTATTTGTTTGTGGTGGAAGCAGTGTTGATCCAGACGATGTAACAAAAATAGCACTTGGTAAAGCAAATGTAAAGTTTGTGTTTAAATCAAACCCTATACAGCCTGCAAATAACTTAAGTGTTGGCTACCTTAACGATACAACTGTGTGCGTGGTACCAGCCGGTAGCCTATACTATAAGGCAAGTGCACTTGATATTTTTTTACCAAGGCTTCTTGCAAAAGACAAAATTGACAAAAAAGAATTAAAGTTCTACAGTGAAGGGGGTTTGTGCAACTTTTGTGATTATTGCACATACCCTATTTGTTCGTTCGGTAAATAAATATGAAAAAAAATGTTTTAGAAGCACTCGAAATTATACTTGGATGCGTCAAGCCTAAACCATCTGATATGGTTTATTTAAATGAATCATTAGGTAGGGTAATTTATACCGATATAATTGCAAAATCAGATTATCCTTCATCAAACAAAACAGCAATGGATGGCTATGCTATAGTCTATAAAAACAAAGATAAGCCACTAAAAGAAATTTCGGACTATGCCAATTTAGATGAAAATTGTGCTTTAAGATTAAACACAGGCAATGAAATACCAGAAATCTTCGATTGTGTTGTAGAAGTTGAGCTTATTGAAAAAGATGGAGATTTCATAAAAATCAAAAAAAACATTGAACAATATAGAAATTTTGTTTTTTCTGGTTCTGAGATAAAAAAAGGTGAGATTGTACTTAAAAAAGGCGAGCTTATAAATGAACAAAAGAGAGCCTTAATTGCTTATCTTGGAGAAGTTTTGATTGAAGTTTATCAAAAACCTATTGTTGGGATAATCACAACAGGCGATGAAGTTGTTTTTCCAGGTTTTAATTCAAACAGTGATAAAGTTTACAATACGAATTATTTTTATCTTGAAGGTTTTATAAAAAAACTTAACGCTGAATGTATTTATTTTGGTCATGTAAAAGATGACCCAGATGATTTAATTAAAATTTATAATTATGCCATATCGCGCTGTGATATACTAATCAGTACTGGTGGTTCGTCAAAAGGCACAAAAGACTTTACAAAAAAAGTTTTTCAAGAGTTAGAAATAGATACAAAATTTGACGAAACGACAGTTAAGCCAGGAAAACCTTTGATATTTGGACAGTTAAAAGATAAATTAATATTTGGGATGCCAGGCTGGCCATCATCGTTGGTTGTAAATGCACAGCTATTTTTAAAACCAGCTTTAAAAAAACTATCAGGTTACACTAACTATAAAAACAAAATATATTTTGCTAAAACAATAAAACCTATGCATTCAAGAATTGGCAAAGATTATTTCAACAGGGCAATTTACGCTTACACCGAAGATGGCATTTTTGTAGAACCACTTGAAAATCAGGACACAAGCAACTTTTTTTCAATGGCAAAAGCTAATTGCCTGGTATGGCTTGATACAAATATTGGTAATGTAGAAAAAGGAACGCTTTTGCCAATTATAATTATTGACTAAAAACTATTTTATTAGATTAAAATCCAAACTAGACCCAGGCATTGTAGAGCTTATTTTTATATCACTTTTTGCTTCTAAATACTTATTTTTTATATCGTCTGGGACGTCTTTGAATTCATATACAATTTTATCCAATGGAATTTTACCACCGATTTTTTCTTCGAATGGAAAACCGTAAGGCAATATTGCCAGTTGAATTCCTCCAGAAGATGGAATTACCTGAATCAATGCAACATCTTCTAGATAGTCTGAAACTTTTGTACCAATTACCGTTTCGCCTGTAACAATTTTTACAATTTTAATTTCCATAATTCCCTCCTGCTTTCAAGATTATACAATATTGAAACTTTGTCAATAACAAAATTAAAGGTATTTTGATGTTGACAAAACCGTTTGCTATAGTTTACAATAAGCAAAGAAAAAATTGTTTATTTAAGGAGTGTGTATGAAGTTTTTGGCTAGTTTGTGTCTGGTGATGGTTTTTTTAACGGCTACTGCTTTTGCTCAGACTCAGGATAAAGTTTTAGCCACTGTAAATGGGTACGAAATTACGCAATCGGCTGTGGATAATATTATGAAATCACTGCCTGCTGGTGTGGTTAATGATAAAAACAAAGAACAGGTAAAAGAAAATGTGCTTAATACTCTTATCAGCGAAAGGGTATTGTTGGACGAAGCAAAAAAACTTAATCTGGAAAAAGATCCCCAGGTTGCTCAAGAAATTAAAGCTCAAACCGACAATATTTTAATCAATGCGCTTTTGCAAAAGAAATTTGGCAATCAAAATTTTACACCGTCTGATAAAGAAATAACGGATTTTTACAATCAAAATAAATCAAAATTAAAAGACTCAAAAGGACAGGTTCTTCCTTTAAGTAAAGTAAAACCCGAAATTGCTCAATATTTAACAAATATGAAAAAGAAACAAGCACTGGATCAATACATTGAAGAGTTAAAAAAACAGGACAACATAAAAATTAACAAATAAAAATGAAATTTTTAACGCTTATCATAGCGTTAGTTATGCTAGCTGGCTGCAGCTATACACCTAATATTTCTACATATGTACAGCAGCAGCCATTAATAGAACAAAAACCAGCTAGAGTTTCCACTTTTTTAATAGCTGGTTTTTATCCTTACTGGGAACAATCAAAATTTCCTCCGCAAATTGCAATTACCAACAATATTGATGTACTTTATCATGCTTTTGTTTGGCCTGATAAAAACGGTAATCTTTTCGTACCTAAAAATTTCGAAAATAAAGAAATTATAAATATAGCCAAAAGTAAAAATATTAAAGTTTTGCTATCTGTAGGTGGTGGCAATACCTCACAATCATTTTCCACTGTTTTAAGCAATAAGGATTTATTTTATAAGTTTGCTTATCAATTAATAAATTTTGTTGTTAAAAATAATTATGATGGTGTTGATATTGATTGGGAGTTTCCAAAGAACATTAATGATGAATATAATTTAAATAAATTTGTTGAGTTTTTAAGACAAAATCTTGGTGATAACTATACAATAAGTATAGATCTGCCTTTTGCCAATTACAGTGGTAGATATTTTGACATAGATTTTTTGAAAAACATTGTCAATTATTTTGTTGTTATGACTTATGATTATTCAGGCTCGTGGAGTAGAATTAGTGGATACAATGCACCGCTTACATCAGGTTTTTGTAACTCTCATGATATACAAAAAAGTATTGAATATTGGCTTGCAAGGGGTGTTAAGCCTAAATCCATGTTACTTGGTATACCATTTTATGGTAGAGCTTTTAATTCTGATGAACCTTGTCAGGAATTTAACCAATCTTTTGCTGCTACTTATAGAAATATATTATCACTTTTAAAAAATGAAGATTATCAATATTTCTGGGATTTTATGACAAAAACACCGTATCTTGTAAATAAAAAGGATAAGATTTATTATAGTTTTGATGATCCTTCATCCATTAATGCCAAGATTCGTTATGCTTTTGAGATGAATTTGGGTGGAGTGGCTATTTGGGAGATAACTCAAGATATTGTAAATAATCACCATACTTTATTGCCAGATATAGCTCAAACAGTAAAAAATAATGAATTGTTAAATTAAGAACAGATTTTGCTATATAATGCTAAAGGAGGCTAAAGTGCTAAGTGGTATTTACACATCAGCAAGCGCTATGATTATAGCAGCGCAAAGGGTAAACAATATTGCAAACAACATTGCAAATGCAAATACAGTCGGTTTTAAAAGTGAAGGTATAAATCAAAAAAGCTGGTCAGAATTTAATGGTTATGCAAATGCAAATCTCCCAATACCACCAGATACTAAACTTGCTGCCAATTTTATAAATGAAACGGTAAACTCAGTTGTTCATATGGACAAAGACTATATCAATTTTTCTCAAGGTTCACTGGAAAAAACTGGAAATAAACTGGATTTTGCCATTGAAGGCAAAGGTTTTTTTGCCGTTTTGACACCAGGCGGTATACAATATACAAGGGATGGTCAATTTGGCATAAATAATCAAGGGATATTAGTTCAAAGAGGTACAAATTATCCAGTTCTTGGTGATAATTATTTTAAAAATGGAAAATTTATTAAAGTAACTCCCCAAACTACTTTTTCTCAAACTGGTGCCGTGTTAGAAAATGGTACTCAAACAGATTCAATTGCAATAAGAGATTTTAATAATTATGCGAATTTGAGAAAAGTTGGAGATAATTGTTTTGTGCCTGTTAACAATATGCAGCCACAATTAACAGCAAGCTTTACTTTAAAAGAAGGTTATTTAGAACAATCAAACGTTAATATAGTAAAAGAAATGGTTGAGCTCATACAAAACCAGCGATCATACGATAGTTATCAAAAAGTTATATCAACATTTGCAAATCAATTGATACCGAATACTATTCAAATGGGCAATCTAACATAAAAAAGGAGGAAGCAAAAAATGATTAGGGCTTTGTGGACAGCAGCCACAGGCATGCAAGGTCAGCAGACCAATATAGATGTGATAGCAAACAATTTAGCAAACGTAAATACAGTAGGGTTTAAACGATCCAGGGCAGACTTTGAAGATTTAATATATCAAACACAAAAAGAAGCAGGTGTAAATACGACATCAAATACTGTAGAGCCCACCGGTATACAAATCGGTTTAGGCACTCAACTTGCTGATGTATCAAAAAATTTTATGCAAGGAAGTCTTCAAGAAACTGGAAATCCACTTGATCTAGCTATACAGGGCAGCGGTTTTTTTCAAATAACAATGCCAGATGGTACAATAGCATATACAAGAGCTGGTGATTTTAAATTAGACAATAATGGGAGAATTGTTACACCAGACGGTTATCCTTTATCGCCAGAAATAACTATACCGCAAGATACAACTTCAATAAGTGTTGGTAATGATGGTACCATATCAGTATTGGAAGCTGGTCAAACAACGCCAACGCAGCTTGGCCAAATTCAGTTAGCTTTTTTTGCAAATCCAGCAGGTCTTAAAGCTATTGGTCAAAATCTATTTCAACAAACAGTATCATCAGGTACACCTACGCTTGGTACACCTGGTATAAATGGTCTTGGCACTATTAACCAAGGTTATCTCGAAATGTCAAATGTCAGCGTTGTTCAAGAAATGGTTGATATGATTGCAGCGCAAAGAGCATATGAGACTAATGCAAAAGTTATACAAACATCTGATCAGATGTTGCAAACTGCAAATAATCTCAAGCAGTAGCTTAATATTAATTATATTTGTTATTACATATGTCAATGCATTTTCTTGTGATATTGATTTGATTAAAAATGTAGAAGTTAACTCAGACAGGGTTTTCATATCCAATATAGCTTCAAAATATCCCAAAAATATAGAAAAAATGCCAGTTTCTTTAGCTCCTATGCCGAATGAAACCACAAAAATCGATGCTAATTATTTAAAAAGCATATTAAATAGTAATAATATGCATTATAGTATATGTGGAGAATATTCTATAGTAAAGAGAAAGGCATTTTTAATCACAGCTGATACCATATATAGATTAATGGGTGAAAAAGATTTAATTATACAAACAAAATTACCAATAGCTTTGCCTTACAATCATTATACTTTAAGTATTAGCGGTATAAAAAATTATGGCGAATATAGCTGGATTCAATTGACAGTCATGCTTAATAATCAAGTTTATAGAAATTTTTTTATACAATATTTAAAAAAAATTGATTCTTTAGTTCCTATAGCAAGTCAGGATATAAGAAGTTATCAGGTAATATCTAAAGGTGATATAGAATACAAAAAGGTAGATTATGTGCCATCATATGTAATTACAAGTAAAGATTCAATTATTGGCGCAAAAGCACTTGGAAACATAAAACAAGGCAGTTATTTTACTTTTTATAATACACAAAGGCAGATGCTGGTTAATATTGGCGACACTGTAAGTGCTGTGTATGATAAAGACGGCATTGATATACAAACAAGCGCCAAAGCTTTGCAAATGGGTTATAAAGGTGATATAATAAAAATAGAGTTTCATTCAAAAAGAATTGGCAATGCTAAGGTAATTGGTTTGAAAAAAGTTGAAATAATTCAATGAAAATTGTAGTAGGCATAAGCGGTGCAAGTGGTATTATATATGCAAAAAGATTGCTTGAATATTTAAATTATGCCAATAAATATAAAATTTATGCCGTAGCTTCTAAAGAAGCAGTTAGTATTGCCAAAAAAGAAATAAGTATTGATTTAATAGATTTTTTTAAATCTTTAAATATAGAGTACTTTGATAACGATAATTTTTATTCTCCTATTGCCAGTGGTTCTTTTTTGGTTGATAAAACTATAATTATACCTTGTTCTGTTAAAACACTATCAAGCATTACCTGTGGTTTTTCTTATAATTTAATAACAAGAGCATGTGATATAGCAATAAAAGAAAGACGCACATTGACAATTTGTCCAAGAGAAATGCCATTTTCTCCAATACACCTTGAAAATATGTTAAGATTGGCACAAATTGGAGTGAATATTGTTGTGCCCGCGCCTGCTTTTTATGGTGAACCCAAAACGATAGATGATTTAGTAAATTTTGTTGTTGGCAAAGTATTGGATGTTTCAGGTATTGAAAACAACATATACAAAAGATGGAAATAAGAAGAACTTTTGGAAACATAAAACGATTTCGTGAAATATCATTTATCCTTGCTAAATATGGTTTTGGATTTGTTACAAAAAACATAAAATTTCGAAAAACTAAACCTTCAACAACCCCAGAACAATTTAGAAAATTACTAGAAGAATTAGGTCCTACTTTTGTTAAATTTGGTCAGCTTCTATCTACTCAAGAAAATATTTTACCATATGAATTTGTAGAAGAATTAAAAAAATTGCAAGACGATGTTACGCCTTTTGAATTTAGTAAAGTTAAAGCAATTATAGAAACAGAATTTAAAAAACCTTTGAATGAGATTTTTTCATATTTTAACGAAAATGTAGAAGCAAGCGCTTCACTTGGTCAGGTACACAAAGCAATTCTTATAGATGGCCAAACTGTTGCTATTAAGGTAAAAAGGCCAAATATTGAAAAAATTATACAATCTGATATAGAACTTTTAAAACAAATAGGGGATTATTTAAATTCAAAATTAAAATTGTACTTTAATTTTGAAATCAAGCCTCTTATATTAGAATTTGAAGAAACAATCAAAAAAGAACTCGATTACGAAATCGAAGCTCAATATATGCAAACATTCAAAGAAAATTTAGCCAAATTTAAGAATGTTCATGTACCAAAGGTATTTTGGGAATACACCTCACGTAATGTACTTACCATGGAATTCATTGATGGTTATAAGGCAACAAATATAGAAAATATTAGACAAGCAGGATTTGATACTCAAAAACTTGCTATAGAAGGAGCTAAGGTTTTTTGGACACAGATTTTTGACATTGGTTTATTCCATGCAGATCCCCATCCAGGTAATATTATTATTATGCATGATGGAAAAATCTGTTACTTAGATTATGGGATGGTTGGTAGAGTTACAGAAGATGATAAATTAAATTTGGTAGAAATGATACTTGGATTCATACAAAAAGATGCTGACAAAATTTTGATATCTGTTTCAAATTTTACATTAAATACAAACATTTTAAACAATACATACCTTAAATCAGATATTGTTGAACTGATAGACATATATCATTCTCTACCATTAAAGAGAATCGATATATCAAAAGTTTTGAGAGATTTATTCAGAATCTTAAAAAAATATAATATTATAATAAGCAAAAACTCATTAAGGCTTTTAAGGGCAATCATAATAGCAGATGGAGTTGGAAGACAATTTTATCCGGATTTTAACTTTACAGAAATAGCAAAACCTTATTTTGAAAGTTTTGCAAGAAAACTTTACTCACCTTTTAGGATTTTAAAAAAAATTTTACAACCCAATGCTACTTACGCAATAATAGCAAATAAGATTCCTTTTTTATTCAAAAAAGCAGAAGATGTTTTAGAAAGCGGCCAAATAAAAGTTGAAATTCAGATTAATGGTCTTGATAAACTTATAAATACAATTCGTCTTGTAGCTAGGCAAATTGGTATCAGTTTAATAATTAGCTCTATTATACTTGGTACATCGATTTTAATAAAAGATCATTTAGGCAAAACATTTTTCGGAATGCCAATCAAATTAGTAATACCAATAATTATTATAATAATTTTAGGAATAGGTATCTATAAAGCAGAAAAAGAACTCAAATAATTATACCGGCTATATTTATAAGCGGATTTTTTACCAAGTCTATTTCAAGTGGAGTTATTCTCCTTTTTGAGGCGTTATATAATAGCCTAACCGTAGGTCTAGTTAAATTGTCCTGATTTACTTTAGAAACGACACCTATAAAGTTTTTATACTTTCCATTTAAAATATACACGGTTGTACCTACTGGATAAATTGGAATAATGTCGGAAAAAACTCTAAAAGCTTCAATATTGAGCTGGGTTCCTGCCATTCTTTTCATAATAAAAAAAGCCTGATCCGGAGTATAAGCAGATCTATATGCTCTAGGCGATACCAAAGCATCATAGATATTTGCTATGCTTACAATTTCGGCTAAAGGCATAATATATCCTTTTTCTGCTGTTTTATCTGGAGTTGGCAATAAATTATTTCCTTTTAGTCCCCTTGGATAACCCAGACCGTCTTGTTGTTCATGATGCTGATATGCTATATGAGAAGCAATTATACCAACTTGTGTAATGTCTTTTAAAACTAAATAGCCTATCTGGGGATGTTTTTTTATCAATTCATACTCTTTAGGAAAAAGTTTTCTGGGCTGAGTATAAAGGCTTTTGTTTATTAAAATCCTGCCTATATCATGCAATAAACAACCCTTTGCTAACTCAATAAGTTTCTTTTTTGTATATAATAGCTTATTTGCAAGCGCAACAGAAAGAATTGTAACATCAAGGCAGTGCTGGTAAGTAAAGCTATCCTGTTTTTTAAGACTTGCCATACCATTTAAAACTTTTATATCAGCTAAAGAATTTACAATATCAAAGGCTATAGATTCTATTGATTTAATAAATGGAGAATCGGCTAACTTTTTTTTAATTTCACCTTTTTCTATTTTTTTGACAATCTCTTTAAAATCATCGACATTGTCATCTTTTGTAGGTGTTACTACATCAAAAACTTTTTTGATAGTTTTTATTGCTTTATTTTTTAGCTCATCACTAATTTCCTCTTCTATGACAATATCTTTTGTATCATCGTCTTCAACATAGACAAATTGATAACCGTATTTGTCTAGTATATGAATGTAATGTTCATCTAATTTTACACCTTTATTTAGGAGAACCTGGCCTTTTTCGTTAACAATAGCTTTTCCTAAAATATCATTGGGTTTAAGTGATTTTACTGAAACTAAGTACATTTAGTATTAATTTTTTTACTCTTTTTTTTTGTATATTCTTTCATATTCACCAAGAAAACTATCTATACTATCTCTGAGATTTGTTAGTATCTCAGCCCATTTGGCTAAATTATCCCTACCCGCTTTTGTAATAGCATAAATTCGCCTTGCATTGCCTTTTTCTTGTAAATTCCATTTAGATTTAATAAGTCCTTCTTTTTCCATTGTGCGAAGAGTTTTATAAACATAACCAAGTTCGTAATTTTCATAATGTATGCCCATATTTTTTAATTTTTCAATTAAATCATAACCGTGGGACTCTTCTATGCCAATAAAAAAAAGTAAAAAAGCCCTTAAAAATCTTGGCGGACGTTCACCTGGATATTCTTTGCACCAACCTTTTATTTTAATTTGCGATTCCATTAGACACCTCCAATGTATATAATTTAGCAATATCTTTTACTTCTTCAATAGGAATAATATGTTTTTGGTTTATACACGACAGAACTATAGCATCTCTAATACTATATGGAAAAATATAGAGCCTTTCTAAATATGTAACAGTTGCGTAAGTATTAATTGACCTTGCAATATCTCTTGCAAGTGCTCTAATATATGTTCCTTTAGAGCAGGTAATCTTTATATCTAAAACACCATTTGTATAATTTAAAATATCAATATTAGATATATAAACTGTTTTTTTTGGCAAAACAACATTTTGGTTTGAGCGTGCATACTTATATAGCCTTTTGCCAGATACTTTGACATTAGAATATATTGGTACAGTTTGTTCGATTTTACCAATAAAATTTTGTGATATGGTTGTTAATATTTCATCCAAATCTGGTATTTTATTGTTTTGATAAACAACATTTCCAGTTATATCAAGCGTATCTGTCTCAAAGCCAAATGTTATTTTTGCTTTATATACTTTATAGCTTTTTTCAAAAAAAGATAACAATCTTGTAGCTTTTCCTATCCCAATTATCATTAAACCACATGCAAATTTATCTAAAGTCCCGCTATGACCAACTTTAACATTGAAAATTTTTTTTATTTTTTTAACAACATCAAATGAAGTAATACCGCTTGGTTTATCAATAAGCAAAATTCCATTCATGTTAAAAAAGAAAAAGCTTTGATAAGTTTTTCTTTAACATCTTCTATGCTGCCTTCAAGTTCAAAACCTGCGGCATTTTTATGTCCACCGCCGCCAAAAGATGCTGCAATACTTGATACATCTACTTGATCTTTAGAACGTAAACTCACTTTTATAAAATTTGGTTTATCTTCCCTTAATAGAGCTCCTACCTCACAACCTTTTACGCTTCTTGCAATATTAACAAAACCTTCTGTATCATCTGCGGTAGTTTTTGTATCTTCATACATTTTTTGCGTAATATACATTATTATAAGTTTATTGTTATAATAAGGCGTTATTGTATTTATAGCCTGCCCCATTAATTTTAGTGTGGATAATTTTTTTGATTCGTATATATTGTATGCAATTTTCCAGGGCTTAACACCTAAGTCTATAAGTTCTGAAGCGATTCTAAAAGCATTCGAACTGGTTGATGAGTATCTAAAAGACCCTGTGTCTGTTAATATGCTTAGATATAAGTACTCTGCCGTTTTCAAGCTTATTGGGATACTATTAAACTTTAAAATTTCGTAGATCAAGCAACCCACTGCAGCTGCCTGTGGTACGACGTAGTTAATATTGCCATACTGTGTATTTGTTGGGTGATGATCTATATTTATCAAAATCTTGTCTTTAACGTATTTTTTATCAAGGTTTGTTCTTTCAAAATCTGCACTGTCTACTGTAATGATAACCTGAACTTTTTCATTATTTTGCAGTTGCACAATATTCTTTACATCATCAAGAAAAAAATATAAATCAGATATTTTTGAAGTATTTGCTACAATAGCTCTTTTGCCATATTCGGTCAGGGCTTTGTAAAGAGCCAAACTTGAGCCTATTGCATCGCCATCCGGATCTTTATGCCCTACAATGAGAAAATCATTGTAATTTTTTAAGTAATATCCTATTTTTTCCAATATATTTTCATTCATTTTTAATCTGCCTCAATATATCATCAATTTTAAAACCATTTTCGATAGATTTATCATAAACAAACTTAAAAGTGGGACATGCGCGCAATTGT
>NZ_JAGDWY010000011.1:8553-15948 GCF_023256235.1 Desulfurella sp. | reverse complement strand
ATCTTTGCTCAATTCTACATCTGTTATTGTCACGTGTTTTAAGCGCTCATCATTGAGATCAAATTCAATAATATTTGCAATTATTTTTTTAAGCGTACTTGATACTCTTTGTGTTCTTTTATAAGGTTTTGTATTCATAATATCTGCCTTTCTATGTGTAAAATTTCTATTAAATAATTATTTAAAATGAAATTATAAATGTTATCCATAAACTTTTCGGTTACACTTTTTTTATTAGAAACCGTAGCAATTGCCAATGTAGCTTTATTATAAAGTATCTCTTCTGATACATCTGCAACAGATACATTATAATTTGCCCTTAGTTTATCAATAATGCTTGAAAGTATATTTCTTCTATCTTTTATATTAAAAGCATCTTTTAATAATAATTCAACAATAATTATGCCTATAAACAAAATACCATTAACCTCTAAAGTGTTTTTTGAATCTCTTTTAAAATATATGACTCAAGCTGATCACCAACATTTATATCATTAAACTTGTCGATTCTAATGCCACACTCATATCCAGCTACAACTTCCTGGACATCATCTTTAAATCTCTTTAAAGATGCAATGGAGCCCTCAAAAATTATTACGCCATTTCTAATAACACGTATTTTTGAATTTCTTGTAACTTTACCGTAAGTTACATAACATCCTGCTACATTACCAATTTTTGGCACGCTGAAAACTTCCCTGACATCTATTCTACCTAAGATTTCCTCTTCAATGGTTGGTGACAGTAAACCGGATAAAGCTTTCTTGATATCTTCTATAATATCATATATAATTTTGTATGTTCTAATTTCAACCTTTAAATCATTTGCTAGTTTTAGTGCATCATTTGAAGGTCTTACATTAAATCCTATTATGATAGCATTTGAAACACTTGCTAAATTTACATCAGATTTTGTTATCTCACCTACACCAGAATGTATAATTTTAACAGCAACTTCATCAGTTGATATTTTTTGGACCGAAGAAGAAATAGCTTCAATAGAGCCAAATACGTCAGCTTTTATTAAAATTGGTAGCTCTTTTATCTGTCCAGAAGACAGATTTTCAAATACATTTTCTAAACTGACAGTTGTTTTTTTCTGTAAACTTGCTTTGTACTTTTCTTTTCTTTCTTCAGCTATGGATTTTGCTGTTTTTTCATCTTTTACCACAAACAATACATCCCCTGCTTCCGGTACATCGTGGAGACCAAGAATTTCAACTGGCATTGAAACTGTGGCTTTTTTAACTCTTTTTCCTTTATCATCAATAAGTACTTTAGCTTTACCATAAGCAATACCAGCTACTATACTATCTCCTACATTTAATGTACCTTCTTGAATAACAACATCACAAACAGGCCCTCTTTGCCTATCGAGTTTTGCTTCTAAAACAATACCTTTTGCACGTTTGTTGGGGTTTGCTTTTAATTCCATAATTTCTGCCTGCAGCAAAATACTCTCAAGCAAATCATCAATACCAATATTTTTTTTTGCACTTACATTTACAAATAAATTTTCTCCACCCCACTCTTCTGGTATTATATTATGGTGAGATAATTCTTGCTTTACTTTATCTGGGTTAGCATTTGGTTTATCTATTTTATTTATTGCTACCACAATGGGTACATTTGCTGCCTTTGCATGGTTTATTGCTTCTATAGTTTGGGGCATTACGCCATCGTCGGCTGCTACAACAAGAACAACAATATCAGTTAAAAGTGCACCACGCGCCCTCATTTCTGTAAATGCTTCATGTCCTGGTGTGTCTAAAAAAGTAATTTGCTTACCTTTATAGTTAACAGAATATGCGCCAATATGCTGTGTAATTCCACCTGATTCTTTCGCAACTACATGTGTGTGTCTAATTGCATCAAGTATTGAAGTTTTTCCGTGATCAACATGCCCCATAACTGTAACAATAGGTGGTCTTGGTTGCAAATCTTTTTCATCATCGAGACTCTCTGTTTCTTCTAAAATGGTTTTTTCTAAAGTTTTTTCTTCAACCTCTACCCCATAGTCTTGAGCAATTATTTTTGCGGCATCTAAATCTATAATGTCGTTTTTTCTAACCATTATGCCAAGTGCAAATAATTTTTGAATTATTTCTGAAAAATCTACATCAAGCATCGATGCAAACTCAAACACTGTAGTGTTTTTTCCTATTTGAATTGTCTTGATTTGTTTTTCTTGTTCTTCTTTGGATGGTTTTTTATAATGCTTTTTTTTGCCCTTTAATTTTTGTGGTAGCGATGCTTCAATAAGCTCCTTTTTTTTAACACTTATAAACTCTGGTTGTTTTTCTTTTGGTTTTTCTTTTGGTCTTTCTTTCGGTTTTTCTTCAATTTTAGGCTTTTCTTCAATTTTAGGCTTTTTTTGTTTTTGTGATTCTTCTTTTTCTGGAGTTTTTTGTGGTTTTTCTTTATTTTCTAACTTATCTAATATATCATCCGGTATTGTACTAAAATTGCTTTTAACATCAATTCCCAAATTGTGTAGTCTTTGTATAAGCACGTTACTTTTTATATTAAGCTTTTTTGCTGCTTCATATACTCTCATCCATTACCCCCTAAGTGGTTTGATTTAATACATCGAAGATCTTTTGAGCTCTCTTTTCTCCTATGCCTTTTATATTTTTTAAATCATCGAGACTTAAAGTTTTTAATTGCTCCAATGATCTAATTCCACTATCATAGAGCTTATTTGCTAAATTTTCTGTTATAGATTCAACTGACATTAACTCATCAATTATTTCTTCTTTTGTTTTTTGAGTTTCTTTAGGTTTTTCTTCTTGAATACTTTTATCCATTTCGGATTCTTTTATTATGTCGATATTAACACCTGTAAGTTTTGCTACAAGTTTCACATTAACTCCCATTTTACCAATTGCAGCTGAAAATTCTTCATCGGGAACATACACTTTTGCCCTTTTTTCATCTTCAAAAAGTTCAATATAGGATACTTTACTTGGTGCAAGGGCATTTTTAATGTAAATGCTTAAATTTGCGCTCCATCTTATTACATCAACTTTTTCATCGCCTAATTCTTTTACAATTGCAGATATACGAGTACCTTTTGCTCCAACGCATGTGCCTATTGGATCAATCTTTGAATCTTTTGAATAAACAGCAACTTTTGTACGTTTTGACGGTTCTCTAGCTATAGCTTTTATTTCTACACTACCGTCTCTTACCTCTGGAACTTCTTTCATAAAAAGCTCTTTTACAAAACCCGGATGGGTTCTAGAAAGAATAAGTTTAACACCCTTTGGTTCTTCAAGTACATCCATTACATAAGCTTTTATAGTTTCACCAACTACGTATTTATCGCCTGGAGATTGTTCTTTTTTTGGTAGTATTCCTATAGCATTTTTAAAATCAACTATACAATCATTGTATACACCTACGCTCCAAATTTCACCTGTTACAATTTTGCCTATTTTTTTTGCGTAATCTTCGTATGTTACACGTTTTTCTAAATCTTTAAACATTTTAGACATAACATTTTTAGCTGTAGAAACTGCAATTCTACCCAACTCTTCTGGATCAAATTCCACGTCTATATAATCGCCAATATTTACATTTGGGTCAATTTTTTTAGCTTCTTCAAGTGAAATTTCATTATGCTTTCTTGGTGTGTCAACAACTTTTTTTTCTATATATATGTTAAAAATCTGGTTTTGAGTATCTAAAGAAGTTTTTACCACACTATCTTCTCCATATTTTTTAGCAATTGAAATTTTTATAGCTTCAGCAAGTGATTCAATTACAGCTGAAGAATCTATATTGTGTTCCTTTGCTATTACATTTGCAATCTCAAATATCTCTCTCACTTCTTCCCCCACTAAATTAAGTTTAGCTTAGCTTTTTTAATATCTCTATAATCAATGTAAATTTTTGATTGTCCACTTTGTATTTCGACGCCATCGTCGAATACATTGATTATTTTGCCTGAAATATTTTTTTGATTATCTATTGGATTAAATAAATGAATCAAGCATTCTTTACCAATTGAATCTTCATAGTGTTTTTTAGTTTTAAGATTTCTATTTATACCTGGACTTGAAACTTCAAGAATATAACTTTCATTAATAATATTTTCTACATCTAATACAACAGATATGTGTTTACTTACCACTTCACAGTCATTTAAACTTACACCACCAGCTTTATCTATATATACAGTCAGTTTTCCTTTTTTAGGACCTTTTGAGTATGTTAGATCATATAATTCATAACCCATAGCTTCTATGGAATTTTTTAAAATTTTTGTAAGAGTCTCTTCAAAAACATTCATTTTACAACCTTTACGCCCTCATATAATGTAGGGAGAAATTACACAAAAAAAATACAAGTAACGATGTTAATATACATAAATTTATGAAATAAGTCAAGGTATAAAATGGTTTGGATAGTTAGTTGTAACTTGACTTATATACAAAATTATTTACAATAATAAAAAAGTGGTGGGAGACCTTATGCGTAAAAAATTGGTTTTGTTTTGTGTAATTTGCGTAATGTTTTTGTTGTCTTCTTGTGCTTCTAATCAACAGATTCAAAATATAAATTATAAATTGAGTAAAATAGAAAATGCTACAAACCAAAATAGTAGAGATCTAGATATTATAAAACCAAAAGTGCGTGCAATAGAAGAAAAATTAAATGCTCTTACAAAAAAGATAGATTTGTTAGAAAACTCTACAAATTCAACTAAAAAAGCTAAAATTTCAGAAAAAACTTTTGTAGAAGCTAGTTTTGATAATAGCACAAATAACATAATAAGCAAAATTCCCCCCGCTGAGGTTGTATTTTCAAAAAAAAATCAAGAAATTCAAAAAAAAGTTGAAAATAACGAAAATAAACAAAAAAAAGAAAACATAACTCAAAAGTTTGTTTTGCCTTCTTCTGAGGCTTTTAAAGTTTATAATGATGCCTTATCTACGTATATGAAGAGAGATTTTTCCAAAGCTTTAGAAAAATTTTTACAATATTCAAAAGACTATCCACATACAACACTGGAACAAAACGCTATATTTTGGATAGGAAATAGTTATTATAATTTAAACGATTACGATAAAGCATTGAGTTATTTTTCTGATTGCCTTAATAATTTTCCCAAAAAACCTACTTCAGAAGGTGGTAAAACTGATGCATGCTTGTTTATGCTTTACAAAACATATAAAGCAAAGGGAAATACGCAAAAAGCTTATGATTATTTAATGCAATTAAAAAAAGAATACCCAATTAATCCATATTTTGAATTTAGAGGTGTAAAAAACTAATGCTAAAGATATTTAATACACAAACAAGAAAATTAGAAGAATTTGTGCCATTAAATGACAATATCGTTACAATGTATGTGTGCGGTGTTACCGTTTATGATTACTGTCATGTTGGTCATGCTAGAAGTGCCATATGTTTTGATGTAATATACAGATATTTGTTATATAAAGGTTATGACGTAAAATTTGTTAAGAATTTTACAGACATTGATGATAAAATTATAAATAAAGCTAATGAAGAAAATAAGCCTTTTGATGAAATAAGCGAAAAATACATAAAAGAATTTTATACAGATATGGAAGCTATTGGCATAAAAAAACCGACATTTGAGCCAAAAGCAACCATGCATATAAAAGATATAATCGATTTTATATCAAAACTAATTGAAAAAGGTTACGCTTATGAAGTTGACGGTGATGTATATTATAGCGTCAGCAAATTTGAAAACTACGGAAAGTTGTCACACAAAAAAATTGAGGAGCTAAAAGCTGGTGCAAGGGTTGATATAAATGAAAAAAAGAAAGATCCACTAGATTTTGCCCTATGGAAAAAATCAAAGCCCAATGAGCCAGGCTGGGTTTCACCCTGGGGTATAGGTAGACCTGGCTGGCACATAGAATGCTCTGTTATGAGCATGTATTATTTAGGTGAGACCATAGATATACATGGTGGCGGAGAAGATTTAATTTTTCCACATCATGAAAATGAGATAGCGCAAAGCGAAGCACTAAGCTCGAAACAATTTGTAAGATACTGGATACATAACGGTTTCATTAAGATTAACAATGAAAAAATGTCTAAATCATTGGGTAATTTTTTTACAATAAGAGATGTGCTAAAAGAATTCAATGGTGAAACACTCAGATATTACATGCTTCTTACACATTATAGAAATCCAATTGAGTTTTCATACGATGGTCTTGTAGCGGCAAAAGAAGCATTAAATCGCTATTATACATTTTTAATGAGGCTTGATACTACTCAATTTGGGAATGAAATTTATAGACTTGATTCAATTGAAAAATTAATTTCTAATTTTGAAAATGCTATGGATATTGATTTTAATACACCTCAAGCCATTGCTGAAGTTTTTAACTGCATAAAAGATTTTAATCTTTATCTAGATGCTTGCCAAAAAAACAATCAGATTCCGTCCTTACAGCTAAAAACAACCTTTTTAAATTCTATGTTTAAAATTGCACAGGTTTTGGGAGTATTTGATAAATCTTATAAAGAATGGTATAATTTAAAAAATAACCAGTGGATAGAAGAAAAAATTGAGCAAAGAAACAAAGCAAAAAAAGAAAAAAATTATGCATTAGCAGATAGTATACGCAATGAATTGCTTAATGCAGGTATTATTTTAGAAGATCACAAAGATAAAACTATATGGAAAAAAATAAAATAAAAATTAAAGAAAAAGAATCGGAAGTAAAAGATTCGATAAATCAATATCTTGATGAAATATCTAAAATTCCTCTTCTAACAAAAGAAGAAGAAATCGAATTGGCAAAAAAAATTCAAAAAGGCGATAAAGAAGCACTCAAAAAACTCGTTAAACATAATTTAAGGTTTGTAGTATCTATTGCGCAGCGTTACAAAAATTTTGGCGTACCACTTTCTGATTTAATTAATGAAGGCAATATTGGGTTAATTAAAGCTGCATCAAAATTTGATCCGGATAAAAATATCAAGTTTATATCATATGCTGTATGGTGGATTAAACAAGCCATATTAAAAACATTAAGCGAACAGACTTCACCAATAAAGATACCCATTAAAGCACGAGCCAAATCAAATAAATTAAGCTGGAGTTGCTATGAAGTGCAGTAAGAGGTTTTGTGTATATGCGGTTGATGGTGCGGCAGCAAGTAATGTTAATTTTACTGTAAAGGTTGCACCTTCAGTTAGTATTATTGGTTGTGATGGCTTACTTCTTGATGTATTGCCAACTACTATAGATGACAATACAAAGTTTTCTCCCTGCTTTACACCATTTAGATAGAAGGCTAATTGGCCATCCGTCTGTGGTGTTGCGTTAACATAAAGGTCTACCATGCTATATCTAATTCCTGCTGGGACTTGAAATGCTGTAAAGCTTGTGCCATCATCAAC
>NZ_JAGDWY010000011.1:6623-8543 GCF_023256235.1 Desulfurella sp. | reverse complement strand
TAGATAAAAGATGCTTATTTTAGAGAATTTGGCGAAGAAATGGACAATGAAGAAGCTTCTAAAGTAAGTGGTTTTAGTGAAAAAGAAATTAAAGATATTGAAGCTGGCAGGCTCAAATTTAATTCTTTAGATAAAGCCATAGGAGAAGATGGTGACAACAATCTACTGGATGTTTTAGAAGATGAAAGCGTATCTGTAGAAGATGAGTTTATTTATGAATCAAGCGTTAATGTTCTAAGAAAACTTTTAAAACAATTACCCAATAGACAACAAGATATTATCAAAATGAGATTTGGGCTTGACTTAGATAGGCGATATACTTTAGACGAAATTGGAGAAAAATACCATATATCAAAAGAAAGGGTCAGACAAATAGAAAAAGAAGCTCTAAATAAACTAAAAAAAATGTTTGATAGGTAGTATGGATCCTTATAAAGTTTTGGGTTTAACAAATGATGCAAGTATAGATGAGGTAATTAAAACATACAGAGAACTAGCTAAAAAATACCATCCAGATTTAGCAAAAAACGATGATGAAAAGCAATACCTATTAAGTATTTTCCAGAACATTACAAATGCATATAATCAGATTAAAAACTCACATCAAAATACACAAACTGTATTTAAAACACAAATCGATAGTGATTATGCAAAATACCTTCTTTTTAAAGCAGAAGATTTTTTAAACAAAAACGAAATAGACAATGCCATAAACACATTAAAAATACTTCAAAAAACTCAAAAAAATACCAAAATTTACTTTCTTCTTGGAAAAGCATATATGGCAAAAGGCTATTACAAACAGGCTATTGATTATTATAGAAAAACGCTGGAATATGAAAACTATAATGTAGAAGCTTTGCTAGGACTTGCAAACTGTTATGAAAGAATTGGTTTAAAAAATACAGCTAAAAAAGTATATCAAGAAATTTTGGAGTGGGAACCAAATAACAAAATTGCTTTAAATAAACTAATTGATTTTGAAAAGAAACAAACACTTATAGAAAAACTCTTATCTGGTTTAGGGGGTAAAAAAAATAAAAAATTTACTTCGTAAACTGTTTGCTTTAAACGATACACCAAAGAAAATTGCTCTTTCATTTGCAATAGGTGTATTCATTTCTATAACACCGACGTTTGGATTTCACACCATACTTGCAATTATTATTGCTTTTTTGTTTCAACTAAACAAAATATCTATAATAATTGGCACACTTTTAAATAACCCATGGACAACTGTATTTGTTTATGCATTGTCATATAAAATTGGTGCTTTACTGTTAAATACTAAATTAAATGTAATCAATAACTTTTCAATTGATTTTTTACTGCATAAAGGCTTCCATATATACCTGATAACATGGCTAGGTAGTATAATAATTGCAATACCTGTATCAGTATTTTTTTATTTTATTGTAAAATTTATGTTAGAAAAACGAAAAAAAAATGAAAATAGATTAAACGAGATTGCATGAAAGCACTTTTTTTATCAGATATACACTATAAAAGCGAAGAAGAATTTTTGGTTTTTTTAGATGCAATATACAAACAATACGATAAAATATATATAGTTGGTGATTTATTTGAATTTTATTACGGTTATGAATTTTTGTTTTGTCAACATATTAAGTTAATTAACCTACTTAAAAAGATATCTGATGAAAAAAAAGTTTACTTGTTTGAAGGAAATCATGAATACAGGCTTGAAAAAATAAAAAAGTTTTTGCCAAAAGTTGAGGTTGTTAAAAAAGAATTAATAGAAAATATTGATTCAAAATTATTTTACATTGAGCACGGTGACTGTATTGATAAAAAAGATAAAGCTTACCTGATGTTTCGTAATATTCTTAAAAACCGCTTTACTCTGATGCTTATAAATTTGATATCACCTGTTTTTTTGCTTAAATTAGCAAACATTGC
>NZ_JAGDWY010000011.1:4443-6613 GCF_023256235.1 Desulfurella sp. | reverse complement strand
GCATCAAAAATAAGCAAAAAAAATTTAAAAAACAAAACTTTGAGAAGAACAGATCTGGCATTAGAAGAATTTGCCCAAAATTTGATTGAAAAAGGGTTTGACTGTGTGTTACTTGCACATACTCACAACCCTGTACTAAAACAAATAAATAATGGAATATATGTTAATATCGGTGATTTTTGTGAGAATTTTACATATGTTGAATTTGATAAAACCATAAAAATAAGGCAATACAAAAGTGCAAATAGTTGAAGCTGGAAATTTTGAAATTTATAATATTAAATCTGATAAAATACCTATAATTTTAAACTGTAATGCCTTTGGAAGCGGGGAACATGAAACTACTAAAAGCTGTTTAGATATTATTTCAAGCATAGATTTGTATGGTAAAAAAGTTCTCGATATGGGTTCAGGTACAGGTATTTTAAGTTTTGCTAGTTTGAAAAAAGGTGCTGATTGCGCTGTTTGCTTTGACATTAGTTTTGAAGCATGTATTAATTTAAAAGAAAATGCACACTATAATTGTTTAAATAATATCTATACAATTTGTTCAACTATTGATGCTATTAAATCAAACTTTGATGTTATATTTGCAAATATCTACTCAAATATAATTTTATGCAATATTAAAAAAATTGATGATTTATTGAATAAAAAAGGTTTACTTGTTGCTTCAGGCGTAAATTATGAATATAATTTTGAAATAAGAAACGAATTTAATAAATTAGGCTACGAAACGCTAAAAACTATATTTTTAGAAGATTATGTTACAATGGTGTTAAAAAAATGAATGAAAAAGATGCAAAAAAAAGAATAGAACAATTAAGGCGTGATATTAACCGTCACAATTACTATTATTATGTACTAAACAAACCTATTATTTCTGATAGCGAATATGATTTGCTGATGAGAGAACTTATAAATTTAGAAAAACAATATCCACAATTTTATGATGAAAACTCACCAACACAGAAAGTAGGTTCTGATATTTCAGAAAAATTTGAAAAAGTTGAGCATAAATACAGAATGTACTCTTTGGAAGATGCTTTTAGCGAAGAAGAAGTAATAGAATTTGATAAAAGAATAAAACGCAATTTAGGAATAGATGAAGACATAGCATACAGTGTTGAGCCAAAATTTGATGGTGTATCTGTAAATATAGTTTATGAAAACGGCAAGCTTAAAGTTGCTTCTACAAGAGGCGATGGCATAATTGGTGAAGATATAACAAAAAACATAAAAACAATAAAAAACTTGCCGCTTATTTTGCTTGTTGATAATCCGCCCAGTTTTTTGGATGTACAGGGTGAAGTTATATTAACTAAAGAAGAATTTAAAAAGATTAATGAATATAGAGAAGAAATGGGTTTACCTCTTTTTGCAAACCCAAGAAATGCAGCAGCAGGCTCTCTAAAGCAATTGGATCCAAAAGAAACTGCCAAAAGAAACTTAAAGGTTTTTGTTTATTATATAAGAGGCATAGAAAATTATCAAAATCCTAAAACTCAAACTCAAAGTTTAGAAATTTTAAAAGAACTTGGTCTCCCAGTAAGTGAACTTAACAGGTACTGTAAGAATATTTACGAAGCCATAGACTACCGTCAAACTTTTTTGCTGGCAAGACAAAATCTGCCATATGAAATAGATGGTATGGTTTTTAAAGTTGATGATTTTTTGTTACAGGAAAAATTGGGCTACACCAGTAAATACCCAAAATGGGCAATAGCTTTTAAATTTCCTCCAATGCAATCTACCACAGTTGTTGAAAATATAATTTTTAATGTAGGAAGAACAGGGATTGTTACGCCAGTTGCAATTCTAAAGCCAGTCAAAATTGGTGGTGTAACTATATCAAGGGCCAGTCTTCATACTTTCGATGAATTGTTTAAAAAAGATATAAGAATTGGTGATCATGTGTTTGTCCAAAGAGCCGGAGATGTAATACCAGAAGTTGTAGCAAGCATAAAAGAAAAAAGAACTGGCAAAGAAATACAGGTTAAAAAACCTACAAACTGTCCTGTATGTAATTCTTTACTGCAAGAAGAAGGAGCTTATTTGATTTGTCCAAATATTGATTGCAGGGCACGTATTGTTGAATCAATTAAACACTTTGCGCAAAAAAATGCTATGAATATTGAAGGTCTTGGTGATAAAATTATACAACAGCTTG
>NZ_JAGDWY010000011.1:0-4433 GCF_023256235.1 Desulfurella sp. | reverse complement strand
TTGTGGATAAAAAAATAGTCGAAAGTGTAAGCGATATTTATAATCTTGATATAGATAAACTTTTACAACTTGATAGGATGGGTTTAAAGCTTGCAAACAAAATTCTTGAAAACATTAACAAAAGCAAAAGAACAACTTTTGCTAGATTTTTATATGCACTTGGCATAAAACACGTAGGTGAGTTTGTGGCAAGTAAACTTGCTCTTAATTTTAAACTTGAAGAGTTAATTGAGCTTAAAAATGAGGAAAAACTTATGCAAATAGATGGGATAGGTCCAGAAATAGCTCAAAGTGTTGTAAGTTTTTTTAAAGAGCAAAGAAATGTTAATACTGTAAAAAATCTTCTTAAACATATCAGTTTTATTGATACAAAAAGTTCTGCAAAATTACAAAATGAAGTATTTGTATTTACCGGTGCTTTAAATATTCCAAGAAGCAAAGCAAAAGAAATGGTGGAAAATCTTGGTGGAACAGTTAAAGACAGTATATCAAAAGATACAACATATCTGGTTGTTGGCGATAAACCTGGTAGCAAACTTGAAAAAGTTAAAAAATTGGGTATCACAACTATAACTGAAGATGAATTTTTAAAGCTGGTTGGATATGAATTACGAGATTGATCCAAAGTGGCTAGGTTCTTTGTTTGGCATTATAGCGTTTGTTGTAAGCTGCTTGGTTTTTGTGTATTTAAGTAGCGATTTTTTTTATTCTACATTGAAAATAATTGTTACTTCAATATGTTCTTATATGTTTGGGATGGCTTTAGCAATAGTTTTTAATTACATTACAAACTCAAACGAAAGCAACCAAAATAATATTTAGCACTATATGAATTCTAAAGGCATATCTTTTAGTGAAGAACAAATTAAACATTTCTATCCTATTGTTAAAAGAATGGTTAGGAAAATTGTTGTTAAAATGCCTCAATCTTACGATGAGGAAGATTTTGTTCAAGTTGGAATGATTGGACTTTTAAAAGCGATTGAAAATATTGATACTACCAAAGATGAAAAAGCTTTCTACAAATATGCTTTATTAAAAGCAAAGGGTACAATACTTGATAAGCTGCGCAGTGTAGATGTAGTTTCACGATACACTAGAGATAAATTAAAAAGCATTTCTAAAGCACATAAAGAATTTTTAAAAGAAAATATTTTTGATGCATCAGAAAAAAGCATTGCAGCAAAAGCAGGTATGACAATGAAAGAATATCATAAAACAATGCTTGAAGTATCAAACTTAGATATCGTAAGCCTTGATGAAATCTTAGAAGATGAAATTAGTTTACAAGAATCTATTGAAGATAAAAATTCAAAGTCAGCGATAAGCATTTTAGAAGAAAACGAGCAAATTAATATATTGACAAAAGCTTTGAGTAAACTTTCAAAAATAGAACTTGATGTATTATCCATGTATTACTATGAGGATTTTAGCGTAAAAGAAATTGCACAAATTATTAAAAAAACTCAAAGCAGAGTATCTCAAATTAAAACAAACGCCATTATAAAGCTAAAACATTTAATTGAACAAGAATATACAAAATATTAATTAAAATTTGACACTATAATGAATTTATAGTAAAAATTATCTAATATTAAAAGAGGGGGTATTTATGTCAAAACAAATGGATGAAAATTACTTAAAAGAAAACTTAAAAAGAGATTTAAAAAATCGGCACATCCAGCTTATTGCTTTGGGTTCTGCTATTGGCGTTGGTTTATTTTTAGGTTCTGCAACAGGCATAAAATTTACAGGACCATCATTAATCTTGTCTTATATTTTGGTAGGATTGGTTGTTTTTATTGTTTTAAGGGCACTTGGAGAAATTGCAGTAGTGTATCCTGTATCTGGAAGCTTTAGTGCCTGGGCTGATCACATATTAGGACCAATGGCTGGTTATATAACAGGGTGGACTTATTGGTTTATGTGGACGGTTACAGTTATGGCAGAAATAACTGCTGTCGGCATTTATGTTACTTTCTGGTTTCCAAGCGTACCTCAATGGATTCCTGCACTCATATCTGTTATGTTGATAACGCTTTTAAATCTAATTGCAGTAAAAGTTTATGGAGAAACAGAATTCTGGTTTTCTATAATTAAAATAGTTACAATTCTGTTTTTTATTGTAGTAGGGGCTTTTATAATCTTTTTTGGGTTTGGCAATCATGGAATTCCTACTGGGTTTAGTAATTTGTATAAATATGGTGGTTTTTTCCCTAATGGATTAAAAGGCTTTTTGTTTTCACTGATTATAGTAGTGTATGCGTATTTAGGTATAGAAATTGTAGCAGTTACTGCAGGAGAAGCTCATAATCCAAATGTTACTTTACCTTCTGCAATTGATAAAGTTATATACAGAATAATTTTATTTTATGCTTTACCAATGATTGTAATATTATCAATATATCCATGGTTTAAAATTGGCACATTTGGAAGCCCTTTTGTAGAAAGCTTCTCAAAGCTAGGTATAGCAGCTGCTGCAAGCATTATAAATTTTGTTGTTATAACTGCAGCGCTTTCTAGCACAAATGGTGGTTTATTTTCAACTGGACGAATGCTTTATTCTCTTTCACTTCAAAAAAATGCCCCTTCAAGTTTTTCAAAGTTAAGCAATAATAAAGTACCATACATAGGCATTATTTTTTCTTCAATAGTAATGTTAATTGGTGTAATATTAAATTATTTTATACCTAAACAAGTATTCACAATTATAACAAGTGTTGCTACCACAGGGGCATTGTATGTTTGGCTTCTTATACTTATAATGCATATGAAGTTTAGAGGTTCATTAGAAAAAAGTGAATTGCCTAAATATCGCCTACCATTTTATCCGTTTTTAAATATTTTGGGTATTGTTTTTTTGATTATGGTAATTATAGTTATGGCATTTATGCCAGATGGCAGAATTGCTTTGTACGTAGCTTTTCCATGGTTTGGTTTGCTTATTGGAGCTTATTATTTATTTGGGTTAAACAAAAAAAACAATACTTAAAATAGCTTGACATAGACTTTATAAAAATATAAACTAAACACTCGATTAATGCGCAAAGGAGGTATCCATGCATCTTAAAAAAACCCTGCTTTCTATATCCATTTTAGCTTTGTTTGCAAATACTGCATTTGCTTTATCTTTGAGTGAAGTCCAGACTTTAAGCTCAAACAACAACTACCAGATAAAACAGTACGAATCTCTTTATGAGTCTTCCAAAGAATTAAAGCAAAGTGCTTTTAAAAGTTTTCTGCCAAATCTATCTACAAGTTACTCATATACAAGGCTTGATGAACCACCATACCAGATTGTTAATGGAAATAAAATGGTTATGGGCTCAAACAATAACTACCAGTGGAATGTAACCATAACACAGCCAATTTTTACAGGCTTTTATTTACTTAATAAGTACAGGTATGCAAAGTATGATGAAGCATTTTCAAAAGCAAACTTAGAGGTTATAAGAAACCAGGTTATAACAAATGCAAAAATAGCTTACTTTAATGTATTGTACAACCAAAAGATGCTGGAAACAAGACAACTTGCAGTTGCTCAGTATGAATCACACCTAAAAGACGCTCAAAGCTTTTACAAACAGGGTCTTATACCAAAGGTAGATTTACTAAAATCAGAAGTAGCTTACTCAAATGCAAAGCAAGAGCTAAAACAAGCCTACTCAAACCTTACAGATGCAATAGCTCAGCTAAACCAATTGCTAAATGAACCCATAGATAAAACACATACATTTGAACAGGTAGCAGATGTTGTGGATTTAAAAACACCCCTTGACTCACTCTATGCCCAAATAGACAACCGCCCGGATATAAAAGCTCTAAGCTATGCAATCCAGAAGGCTAACGCACAAGTAGGTATGGTAAAGTCTGGCTATTATCCACAGCTACAGTTAAGAGCAAACTACAACAGAAATGGTCAAAACCTTGATATGAGCAATAACCCATACTCAGATAACTCTATATACAGCTTAAACATCATAGCAAACTGGGATATATTTGATTGGGGTAAAACCAAAAACGATGTCCAGGCTGCAAAACTACAGGAAATAGCATTGCAAAATGAGCTAAATAACCTCAAAACACAATCCAAAACTCAAATACTTAACGCATATGACCAGGCTCAGGTAGCATACCACAATATATCTGTAGCCCAAACTGCACTGGCTCAAGCAAATGAAAACTACAAACTAACCAACGAGCGCTACTTAAACCAGCTTGCAACTTCAACAGACATACTTGATGCAAGAGCGCTTCTAACGCAGGCTGAAGCTAACTATTATGGAGCTATCTACGGTTACTGTATAGCTTTGGAAAAACTTGCAAATGCTGTTGGCAAAACAGATGAATTTGATTATTTGATAAGGTTTAGGTAAAAGGAGGAAAACCCAATGTCTAACTCTAAAAAAAAGCTTATTCTTATTGCAATTGTA
>NZ_JAGDWY010000010.1 GCF_023256235.1 Desulfurella sp. | reverse complement strand
ATGTGCCAAAAGACATAAAACTTTTAATAAAAAATACAAACGATAGAGAAAAACTGAGAAGTTTACATAAGATTGCAATCAAAGCCCAAAGCTTGGATGAAGTAAAAAACGCTCTCCAAAAATAATTTATTTACCTCATTAGGCTAAAGTAAACGTATAAAATCATTTTAATCTAAGCCTACTTTGAAAAACTATAAAACTTTCAAAATGCCTTTTAAATAATATTTCTAAAAATATCAGTTTAACTGGATAGCGGGTCATTTATACGATTTTAGGTATTTTAGGGTAAATGGCTTAAATAATAGTCTGATTTTACTTGTTAAAAATATTTGGTTTGTGTAGTATTGTTACTTACAAGTAATAATTTGCAGGAGCGTATTTTTTGTTTTGTGAATGTCTACACAACCGGTATAAGAGAAATTTGTGTAACATTAAGGGAGTAAAAAAAGATGAGAGTGAGTTATAAATTCACAAGAGAGGAGAGAAAGAAGAGAGAGAGTTTTGAATTAACAAAAAAGTTTTACGATACACTTCAAAAGGAATTAAGAAAAATAGAGCAAAACTTTCTTATTCTAACGGTGCAGCTTATTGTTTCTTTAGGTGTATACTGGTATGGCATTGATTTATATTATAAGCACAAGTATTCTGCAATATTGGTAATTGCTTCTGTATTGGCTATTTTTGTTTTAATTGTGATGTGGTTTTCTTCTAATATATTCGCATATACCTACCGATCGAATCAAATAGTTTTATCAAAAATTGAAAGAAAATTTTTGCTTTGTGGCGAGATAGTCCCAGAAAATTGGTGTAGAATTAAAAACCAAGAAAACAATAACCAAGAAAACAATAAGGATAAGAGTAAATTTATTGATACGCCAGAAATATACAAGTTTTTCAAATTAGCTGCATTTTGCACAGGTTTACTTATAGTTGTGCTAGATTTATGTTTAATCAAATTTGCAGAAATATGGCAATGTATAATTATATGCCCTTTACCTTTAGTTGTTTTACCTTTAGTTGTAATAATAGTATTTTTTGCGTTTAGTTTTTGTTGGTTTAGATGGGGAAATAATTTTTTAGAAAAATTATTGAATAAACTATGCAATAAATCCTATGCTGACAGATTAAATGAACTAAAGAAAGGAGAAGAGAAAAAACGAGAGGAAGAAGAAAAAGAAAAAAATTAAACATCACAATCACTAACACATAAGTTGTTCCCTTTTGAAGGGGATCAGCTTTATCTATTTTAGGATAAAGTGGCTTAAATAATAATCTGATTTTGCTTATTAAGAACATTGTTTACGTGTATCATTTTTATGAGCAATAGTTGCAAAAACATGTTTTTTGTTTTATTAGTGTCTATATGACGGATATGGGAGAGTTGCGTAAAATGGGAATAGGAAAATTAAAAAATTTAATTAACAAAAGAAAAACAGTTTAATGCATAGTATTTACTCTCAAAGCAAAAGTGTACTTTTTGTCGTTTTTATAAACTTTTTTGTAAGTTGCTGCGAAATTGTAGGTGGATTATTGTCTGGTAGTTTATTATTGGTAAGCGATGCTCTACATAATTTAAGCGATTCAATGTCCGCAATCTTTAGCTATATTGCAATTACACTAAGCCGTAAAAAAGCAGATAAAAAGTATACGTTTGGTTATGCAAGAGCAGAAATTTTAGCAGCTTTTGTTAATTCAGGCGTGTTGTTTATTGTAACGCTCTATATTATTTACGAAGCTATATTGCGATTGATATCGCCTAATAAAATTTTACCTGTAACAATGTTAATATTTGCTTTGGTAAGTTTTATAGGAAATTTGCTTAGCACAATTATCTTATACGCTCATTCAAAGTCGAGTATCAATATGAAATCCACTTATTTGCATATGCTTGGAGATGCAGTTGGTTCTTTTAGTGTAATTGTCGGTGCTGTTTTAATAATGTACTTAAAGATTTACAGAATAGATTCTATTTTAACTATTGCAATCTCAATTTATTTGCTGAAAGAATCTGTAAAATTGATTATTAAATCGGCAAAGATTTTAATGGAAGCATCACCTGACTCGTTTGATTTAGATGAAATCAAAAATACAATTCAATCTATTTCTGAAGTAAAAAATGTTCATCATATTCACACCTGGTCTATATCGGATAGAGATATATTTTTAGAACTCCACATAGAGCTTGAGGATATACCTTTAGAAAAAACTGAGATTATAAAACAAAAAGTTCAAAATCTTTTAAAGGAAAAAGGCGTAACACATGTAAATATACAGTTTGAAACAAAAGGCTGTTCTTCTAAATCTATCTTATGTGAGGAACAGATCTGGTAGAAAATCTTTAATGAAAGCTTTGTTTAGAAAAACTTTATCATAACAAATACGAGCAAATATGCATCATAAAAGTTATCAGCCATACCCACTCACCTTGCTATTTAAAACTATTTGCTAATTTGATAATTACTGTAAGAATCATTAAATAGCGTTGCAAAAATTAATACTTGACAATATCAAAATTAATTGTATATTGTAAGTATCCCCACTCCAGGGGGTAAGGGGGTTCGCAATGAAACTAATAGACAGGAAAGTTACAAAAGAAAACAAAGAGCTATTGATTGGTAACTTGAAAGAGGAGAGTCTAAAGGAAGGATTTTCTATTTTATCTGAGTATAATTTTAACACAATATTGGAAAAAAAAGGTTTTCAAACAGATAAAAAAGCGTATATTTTAGAAATATGCAATCCTTCTATTGCAAAGGAAGTGTTATTTTTAGATCCCATTGCTGGCATCAATCTTCCTTGTAAGTTAGGTGTATTTGAAAAAGACGATGGTTATCATGTTATCTATATGGATCCAGAATCTTTGGTAGAAGATAAACATCTAAAAATTGTATTGGCAAGCATATCCAGATCTTTAAATAGCATTGTAGATAAAGCCATGCAATTAAATTAAATTAAATTTTTGGAGGATTTATGGAAGAGACAAACAATCAAATTTTAGTCAAACATAAAGACCCAGTATGTAACATGTGGGTATTGGAATCTGATGCTAAAGTGTTGATTAACTATAATGGAGTAGATTACTATTTTTGTTCCATAGAATGTGCAAAAACATTTGAATCTGAACCATTGAAATATATACAAAATGAAAATTCTTCTTTAAAAGATCAAAAGTTAAATACTGCACACAAAAGCTCTAGCCAAGACAGCGTACATTTTATGAATCATCAAGACACAACAAACACTAATGTTAATCAAAAGCATAAGTGCTGT
>NZ_JAGDWY010000009.1:34337-35941 GCF_023256235.1 Desulfurella sp. | reverse complement strand
ATAAAATCCTTTTTAATATACAAATCCTTAATTACAAATGAAAAGTAAAGGTAATAAAGAAAATCTTTTAACTTTAAATTATCAATATTTTTCGAATCTAAAAAATATAAATTTATTTTACTTAATATTATTTTGTATTTAATAAATGCTTTGAAAATTTTATTACCATTATGTTTATTTAATAAATCAAATAATATCAAATATGTATTATATCTAAATTTTTCATTTTTAACATACTTTTCTACAAATTCATCAATATTATTATAAATAAAAACAGTAGTGCTCTTATGTACTGTATATAAAGTTAATTTTCTACTACTCAGAATTATCTTAGAATTATTTTGATTGGATGTAGAAAAAAATATAAAATCATCCACATTTGAATTTGTTTTATACAGATAATCCAAGTATGGTAATAAGCATTCTTTTCTTACATTTATACTACTCATATTGAAAAATAGTCCATATTTTTCTAATTTATAAATTTCATTCAGATTATTTATCTTATCTAATATTAAATCTTTTTTCAGATCCAAAGGCCAAAATTTTACGTAATTTCCATTTTCATCTTTCCAAAGAGGCAAACCCCACTTTTCAAATAATTTAACCGAACTATCTACGTGACGACCAATATCATATACTAAGTCCTCACGAACTGTTCCCATCTGATCGTTTCTTACATAACGCACAAAATCTTCTGGTGTATTTTCTCCCTTATCAACTCCTAAATATGTATTAATGGCAGAAAGACCCATTGCAACTCCACCACTTCTTTCTATTGCAGCTTTTTCGACAAGAGTTACTTTAAGATTATTTTTTTTTGCCCAATAAGATGCTTCAACCGCAGCACCACAACCTGCCATACCTCCGCCTATTATCAAAATATCTGTGTCAACTTGTTTTGTTTGAAAATCGACCATTTTAAACCTCCAATTTATTTTTTAGGTGTTGGAATATTATCCAAACCTAAAGATTCTGGCTCAGTAAATAATGCTTGGCTATCTAAATCATCTTTACCCGGATTAAACCCACCAGAAATTTCTATCTGGCCTTCAGCAGTAGTTCTTATAGGAAACTTAAATCTTTTAATTGATCCATTTCTAAACTTAACTGTCCACATAATATCCTGCGAACCACGTAAAGGAACTACGCTTGCCCCCATAGGTACAAAATCAGCATAACTTCTAATATCGATAGCTTGCTGTGGGCATATTTTTACGCAAGAATAGCATTCCCAACACATATCAGGCTCTTGATTATATGCTTTCATTTTCTCCTTATCTAAAATCATAAGATCATTCGGACATACATACTGGCAAGCTGTTTTGTCCAGCGCTTTGCATCCATCACACTTTTCCGTAATTACAAAACTTGGCATAAAAACCTCCTTTAAATAAATTTATTTTTTACCCATTCCTATACCTTCAGCGGCTGCATGCATTTTTATTTCGACTTTATTTTCCAAATGTGCATAATAATCCTTCAAAATTTCCAAAACCTCAGGTCTACTAAAATCTTCTGACACTTCTTTACCTTCAGATAAAGCTTTTCTTAAAGCCGTTCCGCTTAATATTAAACGATCTTCATTTGAATGAGGACACGTT
>NZ_JAGDWY010000009.1:27225-34327 GCF_023256235.1 Desulfurella sp. | reverse complement strand
GGACACGTTCTCGTAGAAGCCATTCCCCTACATTTATAACAATAAAAAGTCCAGTCAATTTTAAATGGTTTAATTTTTAAAGCGTCTTCAGGTATTTCATCAAATATTTTTTGTGCATCAAAAGGACCGTAATAATTACCAACTCCTGCATGGTCACGCCCTATAATTAAGTGAGTGCAACCAAAATTTTGTCTAAAAACAGCATGTAATAATGCTTCTCTAGGACCAGCGTAACGCATTTCTAGTGGGTATCCACCCATTAACACAGTGTTTTTCACAAAATATTTCTCAACTAAAACATTAATACACTTAGTTCTTATATCAGCAGGTATGTCTCCTGGTTTAAGCTTTCCAAGGAGTTGGTGTATAAACACACCATCTACAACCTCAATGGCTATCTTTGCTAAATATTCATGAGATCTGTGCATTGGATTTCTTAATTGGAGTGCTGCAATGGTTTTCCATCCCATCTCTTCAAATCTTTTTCTGCTTTCTGCGGGTCTCATATATATATCTGCAAACTCTTTGGGATAATATCCTTCGCTAAGAACTTTTACTGACCCTGAAATATTCATTTCTTTTTGTGACATTACTTTAGCTACACCGGGATGCTCTATATCTGTTGTTCTGAATACTTGTTGGCATTCAAATGTTTTATCTGTAGAGTTCATAGGATATTTTTCTTGTACTTTAATAATACCCATAACCTCTGAAGTTTCTTCATCTATTAATGCTGCTTCAGAACCTATAGGTAAACTATCGGATAAATCTTTTGTAGCTGAGAGTGTAATAGGAATTGGCCAAAAAACACCATTAGTCATCTTATAATCCAAACACACGCTTTTCCAATCATCATACCCCATAAAACCATCTAAAGGAGTAAAACCACCAATACCCATCATAATAAGATCATCTCTTTCCCTGCTATTTATGGGAATCTGTTTTAAGGTTTTAGACCTTTTTAGTTCCTCTTCTCGTTCCTTTCCTTCTATTAATAAAGGCTTAAGAACATCTGAACCATGTGGCTTAATTAAACCAGACATATATACCTCCTTTTTCTAAATTGCTAATAAAATTAAAATAGCAACAAGGTTTACTACTTTTATCATAGGATTAATTGCTGGTCCCGCTGTATCTTTTGTCGGATCACCTACGGTATCTCCTGTCACAGCTGCCTTATGTGCTTCACTACCTTTACCTCCAAAATTACCGTTCTCTATATATTTTTTAGCATTATCCCATGCTCCACCACCGCTTGTCATTGCAACTGCTAAAAAAAATCCCGTTAAAATGGCACCAATTAACATGGCTCCTAATGCTACGGGTCCAAAAAATAGATAAACAATAATTGGAGCAAAAACTGGTATTAACCCCGGGGCAACCATTTTTTTAATTGAAGCTTTTGTAACAATATCTACGCATGCTGCATAGTCAGGTTTTGCTTTTCCTTCTAAGATGCCTTTAATTTCTTTAAATTGCCTTCTTACTTCTTCCACCATAGATCCACCGGCTTGTCCAACAGCAGCCATAAGCATAGCTCCAAAGTAAAATGGTAATAATCCACCTAGTAATAAACCAACTATTACTCTTGGATTACTCAAGTCAAAATTAGTGGCTATATGTAAACCTGTTACATACTCAACAAAAAGCACCAAAGCTGCTAAAGCAGCTGATCCAATAGCAAAACCTTTTGTAACTGCTTTTGTAGTATTTCCTACTGCATCTAGCGGATCTGTTGCTTTTCTAACTGACTCATCCATTTCCGCCATTTCAGCTATCCCTCCTGCATTATCTGTGATTGGACCGAATGAATCTACCGATATGATCATTCCCGTCAAAGAAAGCATTGAGGCAACAGCAATTCCAATACCATACAGTCCTGCAAAATGATATGAAAAGTAGATAGTAAGAGCAATTACTATAGCTGGAAGAGCAGGAGCTTTATACATTACTGACATACCTTGTATTATATTTGTAGCATGTCCTGTAACACTTGCTTTTGCTATAGATTTAACCGGTCCAAAACTATAGGAAGTATAATATTCCGTAATAAGCATTATAGCACCTACCAACACCATGCCTATAACAGCTGGAATAAAAATATCTGTTTGAGAATATCCACCTAATCCATTAACAGGAATTACTTTTTTAATAATAAACCATATTGCTACAAGAGAAATAATTGCAGTTGCAACAAGCCCTCTATAAAATGCACCCATTATATATCCCGATCTACCTAACCTAACAAAAATAGTACTTATGATTCCTGCTATTGCAGCAATTGAACCAATAGCTAACGGAAAAGCTGCCGCAATACCAAGTATGCCATTTTTATCAAATATGGTATGACCTAATATCATAACTGCAACTGTGGTAACTGTAAATGTCTCAAACACGTCTGCAGCCATACCAGCACAGTCTCCTACGTTATCTCCTACATTATCAGCTATTACTGCAGGATTTCTTGGATCATCTTCTGGTATACCTGCTTCAACTTTACCTACAAGATCAGCTCCAACATCTGCCGCTTTTGTGTAAATGCCACCTCCAAGTCTTGCAAACACGCTAATTAAGCTTGTACCAAAAGCAAGTCCAATTAGTGCTTTTATTGTATGATCTACAGAGTTTCCAAGTAAATAAACGGATATATAATAAAAACCTGCAATTGCCAATAGTCCAAAACCTGTAACTAGAAAACCTGTAACAGAAGCACCTGTAAAAGATAATCTTAAAGCTTTTTTTAACCCTTCTTTTGCAATATTTGCTGTTCTAACATTGCTTTTTACGGAAACCACCATACCGATAAACCCTGCAAGCCCAGATAAAAAAGCTCCAAGCAAATATCCCATTGCTGTGAGTAGACCAAAATGGCTTGATACAGAACCCAAAGCCCATAAAATAGCAAAAATCACAATAGCAACTATTGCTATGTATTTATACTCTCTTGCTAAAAATGCATAGGCACCTTCTTGGATAGCTCTTGCTATATCCTTCATGCGTTGCGTGCCTTCTTCTTTTGACATAACTAAATAAGCACTTATAACAGCATAAATAATAGAAACCAAAGAGCTACCAAAAGCAATTAACAATATTACCTTTGCCACATCCATCCAAAAACCTCCCCTAAGTATTAATAATATTTCTTATTTGCAAAGAAAAAGTTTGGTAATCAGTACTTGCTTTCTCACAAAGCCACTGAAGCATTTTTAGATCATAATCACATGTTTTATCTGGTTGCAAAAATAAAGTATTAACAATTATACCGCTTGCAAGAAGTAACGCAATCTTTTTTTCTGGTATTATATTATTTTTAAAAAACTCATCTGCGATTATGGTTGCTGTTGCGCCAAATGGTTCTATTCTGTAGCGTGTAACATTAGAAGTTTTTATGTCTCCTAATCTGTGATGATCAATTATTTCTAATACTTCACTTTCAAATATCCCTTCTGGAGCGTTAATCGAATCAGAATGATCAATAAGTATTACCTGTCTTTTTGAATATTTTATAATATCAGTTCTTGTTATAATGCCAAGTATATTGCCAAAAGGATTTAAAACCATGATTGCACGATTTTTAGAGCTATAAACCTTTTCTTTGATGTCTTTTACAAATTCACCTTCTTGGACTGTAGATGGGTTTTTATCTGCTATAGTAAATATTGGTGCGCTCCATTCGACAAGACCAGCTGTCGCAAATGAACCATAAGAAGACAGAATAATTGCTACCTGATTTTTTTTTGCAAGATCAATAATATCCTTGGAAGGCTTCGCATTGTTTGAAATAATAAGGCATTTAACACCTATTTCTACAGCTTTTTTTTGAATATCATGCCTATTTGCTACAATTAAAATAACATTTTGTGGGTCAAAGTTTTGTATTTCTTCTAAAAAACTATCTGCGTCCATTGTACCTAAAATAACATTTGCTACAAATTCTTCATCACTAAATGGGTCATTTAAAATTTTACCATCAAGCGATTTTGCTATTAAACTAACTTTAGTCTTAATTTTTCTAAATATATCAGGTATTATGGCAGATATACTTTTTCTTGCTATATCAAGCATATCTATAGATCCACAAAATTTATTTTCTTCATCAACAATAGGTACTATTCTTAAATCTTTTTTTAGCATTAATTTAAATACATCTGTTATTGGTGCATTTTTTTCTACTGTTATAATATTTTGCGTCATTATATCACATACTTTTAGATTTAAATTTGTTATGAAATTAGGCAGAGGTGCGCCCAGGTAACTTAAAACTTTTTGTGTTTCTACATTTATGCTTCCGCTTGCACATGCAATATATTCGTTGCTATTTGATATTTTGTTTTTTAGATAAGCATATCCAATACACGAAGCTATACTATCTAAATCTGGATTTTTTCTTCCGATTACAAAAATATGTTTTGCACTCCTCATAAGTTTTCTCCTTTTTGTGACTCGCAAGCAATATTACCATAAATAATAGAATTTGTAAATTATTACCAGTCTTTATTTTTTACATTTTAAATTTTCTTGCAATTTTCATTAAGTTGTGGTTTAATTCGCTAACACAAATATTTATTTGGTGGTTTAGTGCGTACTATTAAAGACAATGCAATAATTCAATCTGCTATATTGATGCTTGGTTTTGGTGTTTTAATTGGTGTTTTGTTTCCTTTTTTCAGTGATTTTGTTTTGGCTTTGCCAAAGGAAAAAGTCTATACAGCCATATTTTTTACAGTATGCATAATTTCTGGTATAGTTGTTGGTTTAATAGGTTTTTTAATAATAAAAATAACAATCATAAAACGATTGGCAAATCTTAAAAATAAAATTGATACGATTTCAACAAATATACAAAATTACATTGAAGGAAAGATAAAATACGTTGAATCTTGTACGGATTGTTTTGTTGAAGACAACAGGGATGTATATGGTTTGGGTACAAAATACAATTTATTTATCAGCATTATTAGACAATTTTTTTGGCAGTATCAAAAAAGTGATGAATTTTATTTAAAACTCAACGAATCTTTAGAAATAAAAGAGCTAAATAGGAATTTTGCAAAATTTGTTACTGATAATTTTAATTGTTTGGGTATTGAGATTTTTAACCTTGATAGAATGGGAAATTTAAATGTAATATTCAGTTATTTATCTAGAGAGCAACTTAATGATAAGCAAAAAAAGTCCATTAAAAATATATTGGATAAAGGTCAATTGTTAAGCTTTAGAGATTCAAACATAGAAATAAGTATTGCTACATTATCTGTTAAGCCAAAAGAAGTTGTATTTTTACCCATTGAAACAAAAAAAACGAAAAATATCTAATAGCACTGTATTTTAACTCATATTTGAAACAAGATGATATAAACTTTTTCAAAAGATTAATTTATCAATATAATTTGGCACTTGACAGGTCGAGTGCGTATGAGCATATGCAAAAAATTGCTGCATTAGATGAACTTACCGGTATATACAACAGAAGGTTTGGTATGCAAAGATTAGCCGAAGATTATTCAAGGGCTAAGCGCTCTGGTAATGCTTTTTATGTAATAATGTTTGATATTGATCACTTCAAAAAAATTAACGATACTTTTGGACATCAAGCGGGTGATTATGTTTTGTATCAGATAGCTAAAACTATAAAAAGCTTATTGAGAATAGAAGATGTTTTTTTGCGATACGGTGGAGAAGAATTTGTAGCGGGTCTTATTTGCAAA
The DNA here is from genome assembly GCF_023256235.1 of Desulfurella sp. Lineage (NCBI taxonomy): Bacteria > Pseudomonadati > Campylobacterota > Desulfurellia > Desulfurellales > Desulfurellaceae > Desulfurella > Desulfurella sp. The sequence goes on along the minus strand of NZ_JAGDWY010000009.1, from coordinate 28,619 downwards.
TTTGAAAATGTTATCGAAAAAGCAGAAACTATAAGAAAAGAAATAGAAAAACTTACTTTTTTATTTAATGACTTTGAAATAAAAGCAACAGTTTCTATCGGCATATCAAAAAGTCAACCTAGTGATTTATTAACAATTGAGTCTTTAATAAAAGAAGCGGACGAAGCATTGTACATTGCCAAAAATTCCGGAAGAAATAAAGTGTTTATTAAGCAATAAATTTTTGTCAGATATATTTAGAAATTATCGTTATTTATTTGGATATCAATTTTTTGGAGGCATTATGAAGCGTTTTTACAAACACTTTTTTAGTGTATTATTTGCTTTAGGATTGGTTTTTTATCTATCATCATGTGCAACCGTTATGAGTGGTATTGAGAATGCAAAATTGCAAACTCAAGCCAAGATGAGCAACACGATTTTTTTGACACCTGTGGGTCCAGCTCAAAAAACTATATATGTTCAAATCAGAAATACATCACAGGTACCTATGCCCGATTTAAAAAACATGATAGTTCAGAAACTTGAAGCAAACGGGTATAAGGTAATCACTGATCCACAAAAAGCTCACTACTGGTTGCAAGCTAATGTGTTATACATGGGAAAAGAAACAAAATTTGCTACATTTGATGGAGCTTTGGCAGGTGGTTTTGGCGGAGCTTTAGCTGGTGCAAGTATTGGACAAGGCTATGGTCAGGGTGCAGCAGCGCTTGGTGGTGCTGCGGTTGGATCATTGCTTGGCGCGGCTATTGGCAGTGCAATACATGTAGATACTTATCTGGGTGTTGTTGATATTCAGGTTTCAGAAAGGGGAAATGGTGTTATTAAGCAAACTGTAACTTCAAATTATTCTCAGGGTGAATCTGGTCCGGTTGTTGGCGCCACCATAACTCATAAATCAAGCGGCACCTACAATAGCAACTCAAACTATACGAAAGGCTCATACTCAAATAATTCCACAACACAAATCCAGGAAAATAAAGAAGGTACAACAGTCTCAAGTCAGTACCAGAAAGAATCAAATTATCAAGCATACAGAACAAGAATTGTTGTTGAAGCAAAACAAACAAATATGGATTTGCAAAAAGTTACGCCAGAACTTGAGAATCTCATTTCAAGCGAGATTGCAGGTATATTCTAAATATTTAGAGGCCTTTTTGGCCTCTAAAGTTTAATTGAATTTTATCAATAAAAATGCTAAAAAAATCATATGTATTATAATTTTGCATTACTGTCTTATCTTGCTTATCAAACAATTTCTCAAAAAAATATTTTAATTGTGTTAAATGACAATTTTGAAGCAAAAACTTTTTATGAATCACTAATTTTTTTTAAAGAATATTACAAAAAAGATGTATGTATAAATTTTTTTGAAGCTTACAGTATTGGTGCAC
>NZ_JAGDWY010000009.1:21585-27215 GCF_023256235.1 Desulfurella sp. | reverse complement strand
ACTCCAGTATTGCTCCATCAAGTCAAACTATAAGAATGCGTATAAAAACATTGGCTGAGCTTAAAAGCAAAGATGGAAATCATTTTTTAGTTGCAAGCCAAGAAGCATTAATGCAGCCAACTATAAAAGAAGAAAGTTTTCTGTTAAATTCAATTGAGAGAAATCAAAGCCTAAACAGAAAAGAATTTATTGAGCTTTTGGTAAATTTATATTATGATCCTACATCAAACGTTGAAGATATAGGTCAATATTGTATACGTGGTAGTTTGGTGGATTGTTTTGTACCAATTTATGAGAAACCTTTAAGAATAGATTTTTTTGGTGATACAATTGATGATATAAGAATGTTTTATTGTTATAACCAAAGAACTCACTCAAAAATAGACAAAGCCTGCATTACATATGCAAAAGAATACAACTTTGCTGAAGATGAATATGGTTTTTCACTAATTGGAGAAAATGTAAGAGGTTATCTTTTGGATTATAAAAAAGTTAAAGAACTTACTAAATACTGCTACTTTGATGAGCGTACAAGCGAGCTTTCTTTCAAACGTACAAAATCCGATGATAATATTTATGATTTGCGCATACTCAAAGAAAAAACAATAGATTATATGAATTTTATCAATGAGTTTGAAACCATTTTTGCATCAAATATCCCAACCCCTCAAAAATTAGATTTTCTTATAGAACTTTCAAGGTCAATGAAGGTTGTAATTGCATGTGCAAGTGATTTTCGTGTTGATAAGTTGAAAAACATACTTCAATCAAAAGGTGCCAGAATTGTTACAGACGATGAGTATGGTATTTACTTAAGCAATGGATATCTGAAAAAAGGTTTTAGAACAAGCAAAATAGCCTTTGTTAGTTTCGAAGAGATATTTGGCGTAGCTGTTCAAAAAGACCAGGAGCTTTCTCCACAGATACACCTAGTTCAATTTCAAAAGGATAAGCTCATTGCTCATAAAAATTATGGCATAGGAATATATAGAGGTATTAAAACATTAAAAGTAGAAGATGCTTTAATGGATTTTTTTGAAATTGAATATGCAAACCAAGATAAAGTTTATGTGCCTGTAACAAACGCTGATTGTTTATTTGAATACAGTGGTACGGCTCAAATTGATTCTTTAAACTCAAAATTATGGCATATAAAAAAAGAAAATGCACAGAAAGCCATAAAGAAAATACTTACAGAACTTGTAAATGTCTATGCAAAAAGAAAAATCCTCACACGCGCTCCCTACGATACAGATTTAATTGAAATAAAAGAATTTGAAGCAGAATTTGAATATCAAGAAACACAAGACCAATTGCAAGCAATTGAAGATGTAAAAAATGACATGCGCTCTAATACGCCTATGGAAAGACTAATTTGCGGTGATGTATCATTTGGTAAAACAGAAGTAGCAATGAGAGCTTGCGCTATTGCATGTTTTAATTCAAGACAATGCATTGTAATATCACCTACAACAATTCTATCAATGCAACATTATAGTACATTTACAGATAGGTTTGCAAATTTTCCTGTAAAAATCGCACTTCTAAATAGTTTTACTAAAAAATCGGATAGAGAAAAAATAAAAAATGGTCTTGAAGACGGTAGTATTGATATTCTGATTTCAACACATTCAGTGTATTTTGCCGATATTAATTTTAGAAATTTAGGTCTTGTAATTATAGACGAAGAACAACATTTTGGTGTTAAAATAAAAGAACACTTCAAGCAAAAGTATGAGACTGTAGATATGCTCTACCTATCTGCAACACCAATTCCGCGCACATTAAATATGGCAATAAACTCTATTTTTGGCATAAGCGTTATAAAAACTGCACCTTTATCGAGAAAACGTATCCAAACTTACGTAATAAAACAAACCGATAAAATAATTAAAGAAGCAATAGAACGGGAGCTTTCAAGAGACGGAAGTGTTTTTTTTGTCCACAATAGAATTGAAACTATACATGAAGTTAAGGATTCTTTAGATAAATTGCTGCCTGAGTATGAAAAACATATTATTCACTCAAAATTACCAAAAAATGAGATAAAAAAGATAATAACAGATTTTGCAAATAGAAAATTCCCTATTTTAATATCTACTTCGATTATTGAATCCGGTTTGGATCTAAAGCATGTAAATACAATTATTATATCGCAGGCGCAAAATTTTGGCTTAAGTGATTTATATCAGTTAAGAGGTAGAGTAGGGCGCTCTGATATAGAAGCTTTTGCTTATTTATTATACGATGGACCACTAAGTGAGCAGGCTTCTATGAGACTTACTACGCTAAAAGAATATATGGAAAGAGGGGTTGGCTTCAATATAGCGTTAAAAGATTTGGAAATCAGAGGTGCAGGTAACGTTTTTGGTAAAGATCAAAGCGGCAACTTAAAAGCTATTGGGCATGATTTATATGTTGAATTAATACAAGAAGCATTATCTCAAATTTCCAATGAAAATCTGCAGCGCGAAGTAGAGATAAAATTTATAGATAATATGTATATACCAGACTGGTATATTGATAACGAAAAAACAGCTATTTATACGCTTATTTCTAAAGCTAAAAGCGAAGAAGAGTTAAATAACATAAAAACCTACATTGAAGATAGGTATGGCAAAATACCGAAAATAGTTTTAAGACTTATAGAAATTAGCATTATAAAGCTATATGCAAAAAAGGCTTTTGTAAAAAGCTTAATATTTGGTAAAAAAGGTGTTTCAGTGCAATTTTATATTGATGCTAAGATTGATACTGATAAACTTATAAAACAGGTAAATATTTTGAAAGGAAAATTTTTGAGCGAAACAATGGTTTTTTTAAATATTGACAAAGATAACTTAAATGTGTTAAAAAACTTCTTGATTAATATTGTATAAATTGATATTCTATGAAAAGGAGAGACTATGAAAAAAATTTTAGTTTTTATTACAGGTTTGTTTTTTTTGGCTAATATTGCTAGAGCCGAAGTGATTGACAAAATTGTTGCCACAGTAAACGATAGGCCCATTACAACTTATGACTTAAAAGAGCTTGCGCCATTTTACCATGCAAAAGATGAAAAACAATTGCTAAATGAAGTTATTAACGATTATGTAATAGAAGATATTGCAAAAAAAGATGGTATTGTATTAACGGACCAGGATATAAATGAATTTATAGAAAACGTTGCAAAAAATAATAAATTAACAAAAGATGAATTAGAGCAAAAAATAAAACAGGAAGGTTTAAGTTACGATTATTACAAAGAATTTGCAAAATTCAATGCATATAAACTAAAAGTTATGCAAAAAATTTTTGCCCCAACAATCCAGATTGATGAAAAAGAAATCAAAAATTTTTACAACAATCACCCAGATTTATTTAACCAAAGCACGGTTACATTAGATATAATAGAGACAAAAAGCAAACCTGATATTGAAGAAGCAATGAAGCAATTGAAGCTGGGGTCTAGTTTTGATAGCGTAAAAGAAAAATACTCAATAAATAAAAATGGACCAAAACAACTCTATGTAGCAGATATTAATAAACAGCTACAAGGTATCATAGAAAAAATGCAGGTTGGCCAAATTAGTCCAATAATAGAATCTACCAATGGTTACTTTATTATTAAAGTTTTAGATAAAAAAAATGTAAATTTGTCATTTGACGATGTAAAAGATAAAATTAGAAATTTATTATTTGAAGAAAAATTAAATGAGAGATTTTCGAGCTGGTTAAGCGGGATAAAAAGCTCTATGGATATTAGCACTTTTGATGAGAATTGATCTTTTTTTAAAACAATCGCGTATTGTTAAAAGACGTACGCTCGCAAAACAGATGTGCAATGATGGTTTTGTTTTTTTAAATGATTCAAAGGCAAAAGCCCAAAGCAATGTAAAGGTAAATGATATTATTACTATATACTTTCCTTCTAAAAAGGTAGTCTACAAAGTTTTGGGTTTACCAGAAAAAGTTATAAATAAATCCCAATCTCCTTTATTATACGATATTTTAAGCGAGGAATTTTATGAAAAATAAGCCAATAATTGGTATAAGTATGGGTGATGCTTCAGGTATCTCACCTGAAATTATAATAAAATATTTTTTATATGGTAAAAAAGGTAATTTTAATATTGTTGTCTTTGGTGCAAGCAATGTATTTGAGTTTTATAAAAGGTTGTTTAAGCTGGATTTTAAAATCAATGCAATTGATAGGTTGGATGATATAAAAGAAGAAGTGTTAAATGTATTTAATTGCACGAGTTCTAATCCAAAAGAGGTAGCTATTGGCCAAATTGATAAACAGTCTGGTAAGTTAGCTTTTGAGTCTATTAATTATGCTATAGATATGGCAATAAGCCAAAAAATAGATGCCTACGTTAGCGCTCCGATAAATAAAAAAGCTATGAATTTAGCAGGTTTTAATTATCCAGGTCATACTGAAATTTTAGCGCAAAAAACAAATACGAAAAAGTATGTAATGATGCTTGGCTATAGAAATTTTAGAGTTAGTCTTGTTACAACACATGTGAGTTTAAGGCAGGTAAGCGATCTTGTAACAAAAGAGCGTGTATTTAATACTATTTTAATAAGCCATAAAGATTTGATTGTAAAGTTTGGTGTTAAAAAACCTAAAATACTTGTTTGTTCACTTAACCCACACAACTCAGAAAATGGTATGTTTGGCAGTCAGGAGGAATTAGAAATTATACCAGCAGTTGAACAGGCAAAAGAATTAGGTATAGATGTGGTAGGTTCTGTTGCTGCGGATACTGCATTTATACCTCAAAATAGAAAAATTTATGATTTATTTGTTAGTATGTATCATGATCAAGGCTTGAGCGTATTGAAAGCGCTTTATTTTGATAAAAGCGTGAATATAACATTGGGCTTGCCAATTATTAGAACCTCCCCAGACCATGGTAGTGCATTTGATATAGCAGGCAAATTTATAGCAAGCTTTCAAAGTATGCAAGAAGCAATACTTCAAGCCTACAATATGATTAAATGTACGCTAAAAAATCGCTAGGGCAACATTTTTTATCCGAAAAAAATGTTGTTTGGCGTATTGTATCTTTAATAATTGATGAATCGTGTGAGGTTTTAGAAATCGGACCAGGAAAGGGTGCTTTAACAGAAGGTCTTATAAAAAAAGGATTTAATATAGATGCAATTGAACTAGATAACGATATGGTAGAGTATCTAAAAGAAAAATTTAGCAATTATAGAAATGTAAATGTTATAAAATCTGATGCAACTTCGTTTAAATTAAATAAAGTATATTGTGTTGTAGGCAATCTACCCTATAATGTATCCAAAAAAATTATATCCAATATGATTAAACAAAAAGACCTTATAAAAAAAATGGTTTTTATGGTACAAAAAGAAGTTGCTCAAACAATGATTGCAAAGCCAAATACAAAAGAATATTCAAAGTTTAGCATTTTTGTTCAGCTTTTTTGCAAAGTTAGGAAAGTTTTTGATGTTGAGCCTAGTGCATTCAAACCGCCACCAAAGGTTGTATCAAGCGTAGTGGAGCTTGTACCTTATGATGTTAGTTTATTTAATACTCCAATAGAAGAGGATTTTTTTGATTTTTTAAAAATACTTTTTGCTCAGCCAAACAAAACCGTAAGAAATAACATAAG
>NZ_JAGDWY010000009.1:15467-21575 GCF_023256235.1 Desulfurella sp. | reverse complement strand
TATTAGGAAATTTATTAAATTAAATACAAATGAAAATTTAATCTTGAATGCAAGACCAAGACAGCTTGACATTCATGAAATATATAATTTTTTTAAATATTTAAAGGAGAAAAGATGGGTATAAATGTTATACCGCTTGGAGGTTTATCTGAGATTGGACTAAACTGTACTGTAATAGAAGACAAGTCAAATGCTATTTTAATTGATGCGGGACTGATGTTTCCTGAAGAGGATATGCTTGGTGTAGATCTGGTTATACCAGATTTTACTTATGTTTATGATAATGCTGCTAGATTTAAAGCTCTGTTTTTAACTCATGCCCACGAAGACCATGTAGGTGCTGTGCCGTATTTACTTGAAAAGATAAGGCTCCCTGTGTATGGAACAAAATTTACATTGGGAATTTTGAAGAAAAAACTTGACGAGTTTAAAATTAATGATGTTGATCTAGTTGAGATTGAAACAAAAAAAATTTATAAAATTGGAAATTTTAAAATTGAGCCTATTCTTATGACGCACTCAATAATAGGTGGTGTAGGTTTTGCTATTGAAACTTCAGCAGGTATAATTTTGCATACTGGTGATTTTAAAATTGATCAAACGCCAGTGGATGGAAAGCCTATTGATCTGGCTCGCCTTGCATATTATGGAGAAAAAGGCGTGAAGTTGCTGTTAAGTGATAGCACCAATGCTTTAAATGAAGGTTTTACAAAGTCTGAAAAAAAAGTTGGCGAAGCATTTTATAATATATTTAAAGAAGTAAAAGGCAGAGTTTTAGTCGTTACATTTGCATCAAACATACATAGAGTACAACAGATAATTGATGTTGCTTCTTTAACTGATAAAAAAGTATGTATAATGGGCAAAAGTATGGTCAGAAACACAAGCATATCTAAGGAATTAGGTTTTTTAAAAGATCCTAAAAACTGTATTATTGAAGAATCGCAATTATCAGATTACCCGGATGACAAACTTATTATTGTTACAACAGGTTCTCAAGGTGAACCTATGAGTGGATTATCAAGAATTGCATCTAAAGAACATCAAAAAATAAAAGTAAAGCCTACAGATACATTCATCATATCGGCAAAACCAATCCCTGGCAATGAAAAGGCAGTATATAGAATTATAAATACGCTATTAAAAGAAGGTGCAACAATTTACCATGATAGAAACAGCCAAGTACATGTTTCAGGTCATGCTTCAAAAGATGAGTTAAAAATTCTACTGGGTGTTGTAAAGCCTAAATATTTTATACCAATACATGGTGAATATATGATGCGTATGGCTCACAGAGACATTGCAATAGATGTTGGTATTAATAAAGAAAATATATTTATGCTTGACAATGGTGATGTGTTTGAGTTAAACAATAATGTGAAGGCTACAAAAAAAGTACCGGCAGGCAGAGTCTTTGTTGATGGAAAAGGTGTTGGCGATGTAGAAGATGTAGTAATAAGAGATAGGATGCAGCTATCAACTGATGGGTTTGTTATAGTTATTTTGGCTTTTGATAGCTCAAGCGGTGAGCTTATAAGTGGTCCAGATATTATAACAAAAGGTTTAACTTATGAAGAACGTTCCAAAAAGCTCATTAATGAAGCAACAAGTATGGTTAAAAATTTAGTAAATCAATGTGACTTAAATGTTAGAATGGATTCTTTGGAATTAAAGAAAAAAATAAGAAAAGCTCTAAACAAATTTTTATATAAAAAGCTTATGAGAAATCCTATGGTATTACCTATTATAATGGAGGTTTGATTTTGAATAAACAAACTTTTTTGGCCATATATATATTTATTTTACTTATAATTTTTTTAGCAGTAATTTCTTATGATTTTCACGATATGTTTTATCCTCATACACAGATACATAATTTAATCGGATATGTGGGCGCTGATGTTTCTAATTTTTTGTTTACAAATTTTGGGATACTTTCGTATGCAATACCTGTTTTACTGTTTGGAAGCGTTTTTGCGTATTTAATTAAGCCAATAAAGTTTATAAGAAGCATAATTTTTGTATTTTTGTTTGTCATATCAATAAATATTATGATGTTTGTGTTATTTGGAGATCAAAACAGGGTATTTTTGACTCAAAATGGTTATTTTATATATGGTTTAAGTGGGTATTATATAGGAAAATATTTAGAGTTTTATCTTGGTAGGATAGGCATAATGGTAATATTTTCGCCAATTGCCGCATTATGTTTATTGTTTTCCACAAAAGAAATGTTTATTCTTATTGTTAGCCAGCTAAAAAAGATTAAATTCAAAAAAAAAATTGACTTAAAACCAAAAATTAATGAAAAACAAAAGTCAGTAAAAGAAGAAAATATAACTTTAAAAACTCAAACACCTTCTGTAAAAGAAGAGATTGTTGAAGTAAAAGAAAAAAATTCTGGTATTAATATAAAACGTAATATAATAAAGGATGATCCTGTAGAAAAATTTCAAACAAAAGCAAAAAATGGCTACGTGTTACCAAGCCTTGATTTATTAAATGATCCTGTGCATATAAACAAAGAAGTTGAAGAAAATGAAATTTTAGAAAATGTAAAGATTCTTGAAGAAAAATTAAGAAATTTTGGCGTTACTGGTAAAACTGTAGAAGTAAGGCCCGGTCCTGTTGTTACATTGTACGAGTTTAAGCCATCATCTGGCATTAAAATAAGCAAGATTGCAAATTTATCCAATGATTTAGCAATGGCTATGAAAGCTATTGCTGTGAGAATTATTGCACCTATTCCTGGTAAAAATGTTGTGGGCATAGAAATACCAAATAGACAAATTCAAACAGTGTTTATGAAGGAGATTTTATCGTCAAAATTATTTATTAACTCAAAATCTCCATTGACATTAGCTTTAGGTAAGGATATAATGGGGAATCCTTTTGTAGCGGATTTAGCTAAAATGCCCCATTTACTGATTGCCGGAGCAACCGGGGCAGGTAAGAGTGTTGGTTTAAATACGATGATAGTTAGTATACTTTATAAGTCAACGCCAGAAGAAGTAAAATTTGTTCTTATTGATCCAAAAATGATTGAGCTTTCAATGTATGATGGCATACCTCATCTATTGATGCCGCCTGTTGTAGATCCAAAACAGGCAAGCGGTGCTCTGGCAGCCTTGGTTAAAGAAATGGAGACAAGATACAAAATTATGAGTGAATCAGGCGTTAGAAACATAGATGGTTTTAACGAAAAAGCAAGAAATGGTCAAATTGATTATTCTCCATTTGCATATATTGTTGTTGTTATAGATGAATTATCTGATTTGATGATGGTGTCATCTAAAAAAGTAGAGTTATCAATTGCAAGACTTGCCCAAATGGCTCGAGCTGCCGGTATTCATTTGATTGTTGCAACGCAAAGACCAAGCGTTGATGTATTGACCGGTTTAATTAAGGCAAATTTCAGTGCACGAATATCCTTTAAAGTATCCTCAAAGATAGACTCTAGAACTATTTTAGACTCGCAAGGTGCTGAAATGTTACTTGGAAGGGGAGATATGTTATTTTTGCAACCTGGTACATCACATTTTGTGCGTGTCCACGGTGCGTATATCGCAGATGATGAACTAAAGTCTATTATTGATTATGTAAAATCTCAAGGAACACCAGTTTATAATGAAGAACTGATGAACGAGGCTAAAGAAGAAAGCGGTATAGAAGAAGAGATTGTTGAAGAAAAAGATGAACTTTTTGACGAAGCATTAAAAATCATAAAAGAGGGTGGTTCACCTACAATTTCCTACATTCAAAGAAGGCTAAAAATTGGCTACAATAGATCTGCTCGTATCGTAGAACAAATGGAGAAAATGGGAATATTGTCAAAACCAGACGACAAAGGCAAAAGGGAATTATTAATATAAAAGGGGGTTTAAATGGGCCTTATAGTTCAAAAATACGGTGGTACTTCTGTTGGAACATTAGAAAAAATCAAAAATGTCTGCAAGCACATTAAAGAAACGAAAGAAAAAGGCAATAAGCTTGTTGTTACCATTTCTGCTATGGCTGGAGAAACAGACAAGCTTATCGAAATGGCAAACGCTTTAGCAAAAAATCCAAAAGAACGTGAAATGGATTTGTTGCTTTCAAGTGGTGAGCGCATATCAAGCGCGCTTGTAGCGATACATTTAAATGAAATTGGCGTGAAGGCGGTTGCTTTAACCGGTAGGCAGTGTGGTATAATAACAGACTCAGCTCATACAAAAGCACGTATAAAAAGTATTGATGCAAAAAAGATTTTAAAAATGCTTGATGATGATTATGTTGTTATAGTGGCAGGATTTCAGGGTATATCTGAAGATACAGATGATGTTACGACACTTGGTAGGGGTGGTTCTGATACAACAGCCGTTGCTATTGCTGCTGCAATAAAAGCTGATGTTTGTGAAATTTATACGGATGTTGATGGTGTATATACTGCAGACCCAAGGATTGTAGAAAAAGCAAGAAAATTAGACAGGATAACATACGAAGAAATGATGGAGCTTGCGAGTTTAGGTGCTAAAGTTTTGCAGATTAGGTCAGTTGAATTTGGGATGAAGTACAATGTACCAATTATGGTTATATCAAGTTATACATATAATCCAGGCACATTAGTAACATGGGAGGATGAAAATATGGAAAAAGTATTAGTATCAGGGATTGCTCATGACAAAAACCAAGCAAGAATTACTATTACCAAGGTACCAGATAAACCAGGTATATCTGCAAGAATATTTGGAGCTATTGCAGAAAAAAATATCAATGTTGATGTAATTGTACAAAACGCAAGTGAAGCTGGTTTTACCGATATTTCATTTACAGTTGCAAGAAATGAAGCAGAGAAAGCTGTTGATGTTTTAAAGCCTATCATTAAAGAGATTGGCGCAAGCGATATTGAGATTAGAAAAGATATCTCTAAAGTATCCATAGTAGGCGTAGGTATGAGATCTCATCCTGGTGTTGCTGCAAAAATGTTTGATACATTGGCAAAAGAAGGTATAAATATCTTAATGATTACAACATCTGAAATAAAGGTTTCATGTATAATAGAAGAAAAGTATTTAGAGTTAGCAGTAAGGGCTTTGCATAGCGCTTTTGGGTTAGACAAAGAATAATCAAATAAGATTTGGAGGGGGTATGCACGATCAAGTTAAAATATTTGATACAACGCTAAGGGATGGGACACAGTCAGAAGATGTAAGTTTGCTTGTAGAAGATAAGCTTACAATAACAGAGATACTGGATGATTTGGGTGTGCACTATATTGAAGGTGGATGGCCTGGTTCTAACCCAAAAGATGAGGATTACTTTAGGCAGGTAAAAAGCTTACGTTTAAAACATGCTAAAATTTCATCATTTGGCTCTACAAGAAGAGCCAAACTTAAAGTAGAAGAAGATCCAAATATTATACAGTTAGTAGAAAGTCAAACACCGGTTATAACAATTTTTGGCAAAAGCTGGGATTTGCATGTTAAAGAAGCCTTAAAAATAACATTGGATGAAAACTTAGAAATAATCTACGATTCTGTTCAGTATTTAAAAAAACATTGTGATGAGTTTATTTACGATGCAGAGCATTTTTTTGATGGTTTTAAACACAATCCAGAGTACGCCCTAAAAACGCTTCAATCAGCTATTGAAGGCGGAGCTGATGTAATTGTGCTAGCAGATACTAATGGTGGCACATTGTCATGGGAACTTGAAGATATCATAGAGAATGTTAAAGCCAGATTTCCGAATGTCCCGCTTGGCATACATCAGCACAATGATTCCGAGCTTGGTGTTGCAAATAGTATTTTAGCTGTAAAGCATGGCATAGTTCACGTTCAAGGTACAATTAATGGTTATGGTGAACGTTGTGGGAATGCTAATTTATGTTCCATCATTCCTAATTTAAAACTAAAGATGGGTATTGATTGCATAAGCGACGAAAATTTGAAAAAGCTAACAAGCGTATCTAAAAAAATTGATGAAATACTTAATTTGCCACACAATAAACATTTGCCATTTGTAGGTGAAAGCGCATTTGCTCACAAAGGCGGTGTTCATGTAAGCGCAATACTTAAAAACCCCAAAACCTATGAGCATATTGTGCCAGAGCTTGTGGGTAACTCACAG
>NZ_JAGDWY010000009.1:9390-15457 GCF_023256235.1 Desulfurella sp. | reverse complement strand
TTTAGTATCTGACCTTTCTGGTATTAGTAACATCATGTATAAAGCGCAAAATATGGGTATACCTATTGATAAAGATTCTAAGGCTGGTAAAAACGCATTGGCTGAGATTAAAAAACTTGAAAATGAGGGATATTATTTTGAAACTGCAGACGCATCTTTTGAGTTGCTTTTAAGAAAGCACAGAGGTGAAATAAGGGATTATTTTGAAGTTTTATCATACACTGTAATAGATAGAGAGCGTTGTACCAATAACGAGCGTAGTCCGGTTGAAGCTACAGTAATTGTTAAAGTTAAGGACAAAATCGAGCATACTGCAAGCCTAGGAAACGGTCCAGTTAATGCACTTGACAATGCTATAAGAAAAGCTTTAATCGTATTTTATCCAAATCTTGCTGAATTAGCGCTTATTGATTATAAAGTTAGAATTTTAAAGAGTGAAAAAGGTACGGGTGCAAGTGTAAGGGTTCTTATACAATCGACGGATAAAAAAGATAGGTGGGAAACAGTTGGTGTAGGTGAAGACGTTATTGAAGCATCAAAGAAAGCTTTATTTGATTCAATTATATACAAATTAATGAAAGATGATGGTTTAGTTAGCAAGAGGTGAGTTATGTTCATATATGATTTTGAAAGACCAATTTATGAAATAGAAGAAGAAATTGAAAATTTAAGGCAAATGGCACAAAATAGCTCGATTGACGTGCATCAAGAAATTGAAGCACTCGAACGCAAAAAAAATGAAATAATTAAGAAAGAATTTGAAAATTTATCTATTGACAAAGTAATAAAAATTGCAAGACACCCAAATAGGCCTTATACGCTCGATTTTGTAAATTATATTGTTAAAGACTTTGTCGAAGTTCATGGCGATAGATTATTTGCAGATGATAAAGCTATTGTAACAGGATTTGGATATATTGACAAATATAAAGTAGCTATAATCGGCCACCAAAAAGGTCGCAATACGAAAGAAAATTTATACAGAAATTTTGGTATGGCAAATCCAGAAGGTTACCGCAAATCCCAAAGAGTTATGAAACTGGCTGAAAAATTTAACCTCCCAATTGTAACATTTGTAGATACACCTGGTGCATATCCTGGTGTAGGTGCAGAAGAAAGGGGCCAGTCTGAAGCCATTGCAAGGAATCTATATATTATGTCTGGTTTAAAAGTACCTATAATTTGCATAATAACAGGTGAAGGTGGAAGTGGCGGAGCACTTGCATTGTCTGTTGGGGACAAAATTGCCATGCTTGAATTTGCAATATATGGTGTGATCTCACCTGAAGGCTGCTCATCAATACTTTGGAGAGATGGCAATCATGTAGTTGAAGCTGCAAAAGCTATGCATGTAACGGCTAAAGATTTATACAACTTAAAAGTTATAGATGACATAATACAAGAACCCCTTGGCGGTGCACATAGAAACCCTCAGCAAGCAGCCTATTCAATAAAGAATTATATAATAGACAATTTAAAAGAATTAACACGAAATAACGCAAAGAAATTACTTGATAAAAGATGGGAAAAATGGCGCGCTATGACAACAAATTTCTTGTAAGAGGCAAGGATGAATAATAAAGATTTAGAAACTTTAAGGGCTCAGATTAACAATATAGACAACAAAATAATTGAGCTTTTGGAAAAACGCTCAGAAATTGTAAAAGAAATTGGCACAATTAAACGCGAAAAAGGTTTGTCTTTTTATGCTCCAGAAAGAGAAAACCAGATATACAAAACGCTTGATAGCTTAAAGCTTACCTATATGAATAAAAATTCTCTAAAAGCAATTTTTAGGGAAATAATGAGTGCTTCAATTAAAATGGAAGAACCTCTTACAATTAGCTATTTAGGCCCAGAAGCGACGTTTACACATCAAGCTGCAATCGAAAAATTTGGCACGAGTTTATACTATCAAAGTGAAGAATCGATTGAAGATGTATTTTTTGATGTAGAGCAGGATAGAGCTGATTTTGGGGTGGTACCAATAGAAAATTCTATTGAGGGCGTAGTTAACTATACGCTTGATATGTTTGTTAATTCTAATGTTAAAATAGTTTCGGAGATTATGGTCGATATTAAGCATAATTTGCTTTCCAAAGCCAATAGCTTAAATGAGATTAAAACGGTTTATTCTCACCCAAATGCGCTTGGACAATGTAAAAATTGGCTAAAAAAACACCTGCCAAATGCGATTTTATTAGAAACTACCTCTACAGCAAAAGCTGCAAAAATTGCAGCAAAAGATAAAAGCGCAGCCGCTATTTCATCTTTAGCTGCAAGTGCTTTATATGATTTGAATGTGCTTGCAAAAGGTATAGAAGATAAAATTAACAATGTAACACGTTTTTTGGTTATAGGCAAGCATATACCATCGCCAAGTGGTGAAGATAAAACTTCGCTGATGTTTTCAATTTACGACAAAGTTGGAGCACTTTATTCTATTTTAAAAATTTTTTATGATAATAATATAAATCTTACACGTATAGAATCCAGACCATCAAAACAAGAAAACTGGTCATATATATTTTATGTTGATGTTGATGGTCATATTGAGACTGAAAGTGTTAAAAGGGCTTTCGATACCTTAAGTCGGATGGTTCCTTTTGTGAAACTTTTAGGTTCCTACCCAAAATATATAAAGTAAGTGAGAAAAAGAATTTTAATTTGCGATGATAGCTCAACTATAAGAGCCATTATAAAAAAAGAATTGCAAAACTATTTTGATTTAGAAATCTTTGAAGATGGTATGTATGCTTATAATTTTTTGCTAAAAGACCAAAAGTTTGATTTTGCTATAATTGATGGTGAAATGCCACATATGGGTGGTTTTGAGTTACTCAAAAAAATAAAAGAAGAATTAAATTTAATTTTTTTGCCTGTTGTAATTTTAACGGCAAATGAAGGTGATTACTATGAAAAAAAAGATTTTAATTCAGGTGCTTTTGATTTTTTAAAAAAACCTTTTAAACAAGGTCAATTATTAAATTATTTACTTGATTATTTTAATGAAGAAATTAACGAAGGAACAGCTCTTGTAATAGAAGATTCTTTAATTCAAAACGAAACGATTTGCCAGCAATTAAGACTAAAAAATATACAGCCAATAAGCGCGAAAAATGCAGTTGAAGCAATGAGATATTTAATTGGTGGTGTAGATGTAGATGTTATTTTGATGGATATTTTTTTACCACAATATACAGGTTATGATTTGATCAGTATTTTAAAAACAGATGATCGCTTTAGTTTTATCCCAATAGTTGGACTTACATCTTTTAGAGAAAAAGATATTTTATCTGAGATTTTGGATTTAGGTGCGGACGACTTTATATATAAACCATACAACATTAATGAATTTTTTTCTAGAGTAAGAGCCAATATCAGAATTTCAAAATTAATCAAAAAATTAAAAGAAACATCTGAAAAGGATTATTTGACAGGTATATATAACAGACGCACATTTTTTCACTTTTTGGAAAATTTGACTGCACTAAGTGTTAGAGAAAACAAACCCCTTTCTTTTGTAATCTTAGATATTGATTATTTTAAAAAGATCAATGATACTTATGGTCATGATATAGGTGATTTTGTTTTAAAAAAACTTGCAGAAATTGTTTTAAAAATGACTAGAAGGGCAGATGTATTTGGCCGATACGGAGGAGAGGAATTTTGTCTTGCTCTACCAAATACTGACCTTTATGGTGCATGTTTGCTTGCAAATAAAATACGTTCCACAATTTCACAAACGATAATGACTTTTAATAAATACAAAACAATATCTTTTAATATAACAATTTCCGCAGGAGCAGCTGAATTTAACAAAAGTATGGATATAGACACACTTGTAAAAATTGCAGACAAAAACCTTTATTTAGCGAAAGAAAATGGCAGAAATTGTGTTTATCCTTCCTTAGAAAACCTCAATAAAAAAACTGTTTAAAATGGTTTTAGCTTTGCCATTTTTATAAATGGTGCTATATTGTTTGTATAGTAGACCATATAAATAGTTCCATCAATAAAGGCTAAATCACTGTAACCCCCATCAAAAAGACTACCCTTATATGTATCAACTACTTTTTTTTCTAAGGTTTTTGTGTTTATTATGCTGATTTTATTTATATTGTTTTGATTATCCCTAAAACTTACAAAAATTTCTCCGTTTACAATGATTGCCATTGGAGCTAATGCAAAGTCAATTAATTTCTTTGGAGTATCCCAATTTGATAAATTTTTACTGCTGCTTAAGTATATGGCGTAGTCTGGATATGTATCTTTGCGAGAAAATGCAATGTAGCTACTGTTAATTTTAACCACGGAAGTTTCATTGAGCATTAAATCTTTTGAGCTTTCTAAATAACTAAACAATTCAAAATGATAAAAATCGCTTGTTGCAATAAATAAAGGTCTTGTAAAGTTTTCATTTTTTAAGCTACCATACGCACTAAATATATAATATGAACCAAAACTTATTGCTTTGCCATACATTGCAGCTAAATTAACATCTTTAATGTTTATTTTAATTCTTTCTTTAAAATTGCAATCGTCTGATACGGATAAAAATACATCATTTATCTTGTTTTTAACAAATATTCTTGTGGCAAGCGTATATAGATCATCACTTAATTTTGATACAATGGCATCTAACTCGTTTTGGCTTTCAAAAACGATTTCTTCTTGGATATTAAGTGAACAGTTTTGATCAAAAAGTTTTTTCAAGTCAGTTAGTTTAATTTTGACACATTTTACCTTACCATGAAAGCCGTGCGGATTACTTTTATCAACCAAACCCTGCCTAAAAAAAATTACTAAACAATCTTTATAGGTTGTCATTGTAGGAAAAGAACTATAAATCACAGGATTTTCATTTACTATTGTTTTTGTTATCATAAGCTGTTTGCTATTATATAAAAGTTTTTTCTAATCCACAATCTTTTTTGTTTAAAATCAGGCATCGCGCTTTCTACTTTTTGCCAGAAATTTTTTGAGTGATCTAAATAAAACAAGTGGCAAAGCTCATGAATAACGACATAATCAATATAAGTTTGATCAAGCAAAATATTATAAAAGCTAAACCTTAAATTACCATTAAAATCGCAAGAACCCAATCTTTTTTTTGCGCTTGTAATATTTACGCTTTTAAATGTACAATTAAGCAGGTTTGAGTAGTAATTTAAACGAGTTTTTATAAAATTTAGAGCTTGTTCTTTGTACCAATTGATTAAAACTGTTTTTGTGCTTGATTGTTTTTTTAATAATATAAAAATCTTACCATCACTCAAAAAAACACTGTTTTTGTTCGCATTTGATATTTTTAACTCATAAATTTTGCCTAAGTAATAAAATTTTTCGCCATCTATGTAATCTTTTTTTGCGCACAAAGGATGTTTTTTGATTTCATCTATTTTTTTTTCAATCCAAGCTTTTTTATCTTGTATAATTTTAATAATTGTGCTTTTATTTGTGCCAAAAGGAGCTCTTATGAGTAAATTAGCATCTTTTGTAATAATGAGGCTTATAGTTTTTCGCTTTGAATAAACAATTTGAGTTTGCATAAAAAATGGCGGAGAGGGCGGGATTCGAACCCGCGGTAGAGGTTTTGCCCCTACACTCGCTTAGCAGGCGAGCGCCTTAGGCCAACTCGGCCACCTCTCCAAATAAAAAAATGGCGGAGGAGGTAGGATTCGAACCCACGGAAGGCTTGCACCTTCAACGGTTTTCAAGACCGCCGCCTTAAACCACTCGGCCACTCCTCCGATCTTTGGTTAGTATAACAAATATGAACCAATTTTCAAGTATTTTAGTTTGAAAATTTTTATTGACAAAATTAGATAAATATAATAAAGTTAGAATTATATAATTTTTTGGAGGTGTGTAATGTGTGTACTTGTAGTAGGTGGCATGGATAAACTTGTTGAAGACTATGTTAAAGCAGGAGAGCAAATGGGTGTAAAACTAAAAGTTTTTACAAAAAAGGTAACTGACTTTCCTTCTAAAATTGGCGGTGTAGACGCTCTGATAGTATTTACAAACAAAGTTTCTCACCCAGCAAAAAATCAAGCTGTAAAAT
>NZ_JAGDWY010000009.1:8277-9380 GCF_023256235.1 Desulfurella sp. | reverse complement strand
TTTCAAAAAAATCCAATAAACCCATTTTTTTATGTCACTCTTGTGGCATCTGCTCTTTAAAAAATGCATTAAAAGAATTAAAGTGTGCAATTGAACAAAAGCGTTAATTTTGCGTTAATGTTTTTTTAAATAAAATACCCCTTGAAAACATTTTCAAGGAGGTATGTATGGAAATTGTTAGAGAAAATGAGTTTTTAAACAAGGTAGCTCAAGTAGGTGTGATTTTTTGGCTAACAAAAATTGTAGCGACAACGCTTGGTGAAAAGTTTGGGGATTTTTTGTCAATGACGCTTAATTTGGGCTATAGCTTGACGCTTGTTATTACAATGAGTTTTTTGGCTTTTGCGCTTTTTGCGCAGCTAAGCTCTAAAAAGTATGTACCATTGTATTTTTGGCTGGCGATTATTGGTACAACCACTGTAGGTACAGAAATATCCGATCTTTTAGATAGGACACTTCATTTAGGTTATCCATTGGGCAGCTTAGTGTTATCAAGTGCATTGCTTGCAACATTATTTTTGTGGTATAAAAAATACAGAGACTTGAGTATTTACCCAATGACTGACTCTAGAAAAGAAGTATTTTTTTGGGTAGCAGTACTTTTTTCAAATAGTTTGGGTACTGCTTTTGGGGATTTTTTATCAGATAGTTTGCATTTGAGCTACTTAGGTGGCACAATGCTAACAAGTTCTGTTATTTTGATTGTTTTGTGTTTGCATTATTTTAGCAAGGCAAGCCCGGTTATACTGTTTTGGGTTGCTTTTGTTTTTACAAGACCATTTGGAGCTACCTTTGGCGATTTACTTACAAAGCCTACATCCCTGCACGGTTTGGCGCTTGGGACACTAAATGCTTCAATTGTAGAATTTATATTTATAAGCATTTTAATTTTAATAGCACATTTTAAACTTAACAATCAAAATAAACTTTTATATCAGAAACTTAAGTAATAGCCAGGACCTTTTTAGGTCTTGGTTGACTTTTTATTTAAAATTTGTAATAATTTTTATATGGAACCTATAGTTGAAGAAAAATCAAAAGAACTTGTAGAAGAAGCCTTAAGGGAAAGCCAAGAAAAAAATAAATGGTTATTTTGGGTATCA